>JAGRIO010000231.1 GCA_020443225.1 Pseudomonadales bacterium | reverse complement strand
TGACCCGGATATTCCGACCGGTGTCCTGACAACGGGCAAGGACGTGAGAGATTCTGCTACCCTCATGCTCAACGCCGGTCACCGGACACTTGTTGGCGGCAATACCACCGGCCGCGATACCGGCCCGGACATTGGCGATAACCAGCCGGGCGTCATCTGTCAGATACTCTCTGTAGACACAGGCCCGTGGAAAATGCCGGGTATCCAGCATGGGTTCGAACTCTCTGAGTGCAGAACCCGAGAGATTGAAATGCAGGTCAGCACCGGACACCTGCCCCAGATACTCATAGAGGTTGATACCGATCCGGTATTTCAGGTCCTCCAGCAGATTACGCCCCGGCACCATCAGCCATTGCGGTTCAGCCAGATGCGGTGCCAGGCGGTTGACCCGCTTACGCTCACGGGCGGCTTCGCGAACCACATGAATGTGCCCCATCGCCAGATACCGAAGGCCCCCATGGATCAGCTTGGTGGATTTACTGGACGTGCCTGAAGCGAAGTCATCGGCTTCGAGCAGCGCGACAGAAAACCCCCTTAATGACGCCTCACGTAAAATGCCGGCACCGGTGATGCCGCCACCGATGACGACGAGATCAAAGTACTCTGATTCCAGCGCATCAAGGGTTTTATCTCTCAGGGTTGAATTGAGGTAGTCCATATCAATATTCTTAGTACACCTCGCGGTCTTCAGGAGTCAGTAAATGGAAAGTCAGGATATCAGCATCAAACCAGCAGCAACGGCCGACGATCTGAAGACAGCTCAGGACCTTGCAGAGGTTATCTGGCATCAGCACTACCCGGGCATCATTACTCATAAGCAGATCAGATACATGCTGGATACAGGATACGCCGCTGAGGTGCTGGCGGATGACATTAGCCGGGGAGTCCGTCTGTGTATTGTCTGCAGCGGTAAGCAACCCATTGGCGTCCTGGCATTCGGACCCATTGGCAAAGGCTGTGAGACCAAACTGCATAAACTCTATGTGTTGCAATCATTCCACGGGCAGGGAATCGGTTCAATGCTTTTGCAGCACGTTGAAGATGAATGTCGTCGCGCTGAATGCACTGACATTCATCTGCTTGTGAATAAGCACAATCTGAAGGCGATCAGGGCCTATGAGCGGGCCGGCTTGAAAATCAGGAAGTCCTGTATCACTGCTATTGGTAATGGTTTTTTCATGGATGACTTCGTCATGGGTAAAAGCCTTGCCGCTACTGGTTAACCTGTGATGCGGCTGTTCGGTTGCCAACATTGCTGGGTTAGTGCCTTGACAAATTTTCCCCTCGGGTACCGCCGATTGCAGCACCGTTTGACCCAGATCATCGTCAGCATCCGCTGACAGGCGTTAAATCTTCAACATATCCCCGGAAGATCAGGTGTTGATATGTTGCTGGATATGCAAAATGACTCAGCAGGTTACTGGTTCAGAGTCAGGTTTGCGGGCTTTGCCGTAGCGGCAGGCATCGCTTTTCTGACCGTCTGTGGTTTGCTGGTTATCGAACATTACCTCATTCACGATGGCAGGAAAGCCTACGAAGAAGGGACTGATATTAAAATAGTAGATTTCGTGCGGGTCAAACAGGCGCAGGAAGTGCAGACCCGGCGCCGCGAAAACAGACCCCCGCCGGAACCGGATGAAATGCCACCGGTCATTGCTAAACCAGACTTTAATCAGGCTGTCACCGACGCCGGCAACTGGTCAATGAAGTTTGACGCTGACATTCAGCCGGAAATACACAGTGGCGGCGGCTTCACAATCAGTGACGGCAACTACCTGCCGCTGGTCAAGGTGGAACCGGTCTACCCACGAAGGGCACTGGAGATTGGTCTGGCTGGCTGGGTGCTAGTGGAATTCACTGTTACCCGTACCGGCAATATTCTTGATCCGATCGTGATTGATAACTGTGCGGTGGTGCAATCAGGTCCGGAAGTTCCTTTGTGTGAAGACAAGCCCAACAAGATTTTTGACCGGGCTGCTCTCAACGCAGCAATGAAATTTCGCTACAAACCCAAAGTCGTTAATGGTGAGGCCATTGAGACTGCCGGGGTTCGCAATCTGATTACCTTCGAACTGGATAGCTGAATACACCCGCGCCGACTGCTGTTCATCGCCGGAACATAACCTGCCATCTGACAGCTGACCTGAAGCACTCTTCAGGTCAGCTGTCACGACAGACGTCAGGGCAGAACGGCTTCAATGAGACAGGGGCCTTGTGTTCTCATCGCCGTTTCAAAGGACTCATTGAACTGCTCGATGGTGCTGGCCTTATGAGCCGTGATCCCCATACCCTGCGCCAGAGCGACAAAGTCCAGATCAGGATTACCAATATCCAGCATATCGAGAGTTTTCTTGTTCATGGTCTGGGCACCGACCCGCGCCAGTTCGATCTGCAGAATCTGGTACTTGCGGTTGGCGAGAATCACAACACAGATATCGAGATTTTCCCTGGCCATTGTCCACAGTGCCTGAATGGTATACATGGCGCCGCCATCACCATGCAGCGCAATGACCTTGCGGTCCGGACAGGCGACGGCCGCACCGATAGCCGTTGGCAGGCCATAACCAATCGAACCGCCGGTGAGGGTCAGCCAGTCATGGGGTTCAGCGTTTGCCGTCGCGGGGTAACAACCGCCACCAGCAGTCGCCCCTTCGTCAACCACGATGGCATCCGTTGGCAAAAAGTGGGCAAAGGACATCGCCAGTGTTCTGGGGCTGAGCTCATCGCTACCTGCGGTTGTAGGTAATCTTTGCGCGAGTCGGGGAGCTGTATCTGCCGCGCCAGTTTCCTGCGCCAGACGCGCCAGCGCATCTTCAGCATTTTCACCAACAGTGGCGAGCGTATGAAGCCTGGCCTCCGGCTGATAGAACTCACTCGGTTTGCCGGGGTAAGCGAAGAATGCTACCGGCGCCTTGGTACCGACCATGATGAGTTGTTCACAGTCCTGTATCTGTTCCACTCCCATTTCTGCAAAATACTGCAACCGTTCTACCTGCGCCCTACCCTCGCCCCGTGGCATGCGGGTAAAGAAAGTGTCGCAGAGAATTCTGGCACCGGTGACCTGCGCGATCTGATCTGCCAGCGCCATGCCGGTTTCGGTCAGTGCCTGATTGCCCAGCAGCAGCAGAGTGTTCTTACCATTCTTAAGCAGCGCAGCTGCTTCGGAAATTGCTGCCTCGCTGGCAACCGGTACTTCAGGTGCTGGTCGGGCAGCCACAGGTTCCACTGATTCATCCCAGGCGCAATCCGCCGGAACAATGAGGGTGGATATACGACCCGGTTTAACCCGTGCTTCTGCCACCGCATCGGCCGCATCACGGGGCAGATTGGCAGCAGAGTCTGTGGTTTTCACCCAATGGGAGACAGGCTGCGCCAGCCCTGTGATATCTGAGGTCAGCGGTGCGTCATACTTCTTATGATAGGTCGCGTGATCTCCCACCAGATTCAACATAGGAGAGTTACCTTTGCGCGCGTTATGAATATTGGCTGAGGCATTGGACAGCCCGGGGCCAAGATGCAACAGCGTGCAGGCAGGCTTGCCGGCCATACGTCCGTAGCCATCTGCGGCACCAGAGCAGACCCCTTCGAACAGACAAAGAATGGAACGCATACCCTGAGTCTTACCAATGGCAGCCACCATATGCATCTCTGAAGTGCCAGGATTAGTAAAACAGACTTCCACGCCCTGATTGATCAACGTCTGCAGCAGACTTTCAGCTCCGTTCATTCTTCTTTTTCTCCAACTGAATTGAACGGCGAGTATAACTCAGTCAGCCCGAATGTCACCGACACCAACTGCAGTTGGTCAAATTCACAAATTCGGAGTCAATTTAGCCTTGCCAATCACTCGGGTTACCTGAAACCATCTTCACAGGAAGTATTTTCCTCTTATTTTTCAAAGGATTACGCTCATTTTAAATTATTGGCACGGAATCTGTATTGGTAAAACCAACAAACATTTACCACCAGACATGGAGATAAAAAGATGAACCGGGCCACCAAGCGTTTCAGAGCTGCCAGCCACTGGACCACAATCGGTTTATTTACCCTGACAATTACAGCTTTTGGTGCTTTCGCTGAGAACTACGCAAGCCAGCACAAGCATGCGCAGCAAGCATCCCGCTCAGCCTGCTCCATACTGCTGGAGGATTTTTGTCCTGGCAAACCGGTTTCCCGGGCAGCCAGCGCACCGAGAACATTTCTAATTCACTGATCTGATTAACTGCCGGACAGGACATCCCTGCTGGCAGGTACACCACCAACGACAGAAACCGGCAACTACCTGACCAGGTTTCCCGAAGGAGAACATCTATGAGCGTATTTAACCGACTTTCAGATATCGTCAACGCCAACCTCAATGCCATGCTGGAGAAAGCCGAAGATCCGGAAAAGATGGTCAGAATGATCACCCGGGAAATGGAAGAAACACTGGTGGAAGTCCGCTCTGCCTCAGCCCGGCACCTGGCTGACCGCAAGCAGGTGGAAAGCAGCCTGCAAGGCATGAAGCGTCAGTCCCGGGAGTGGGATCAAAAAGCAGAAATGGCCGTTACAAAGGGTCGCGACGATCTGGCCAGGGCGGCACTCGCACAGCGCCGTGACGTTGATGACAACATCTCTCATGCTGAAGCCGAGATCGCTGCACTGGACAATGCCATTGCAAAACTGAAAGAAGATACCCGCCAGCTTGAAGACAAGCTCTCTCAGGCGCGGGCCCGACAGAAGGCGCTGATTCTGCGAGGCAAGACCGTGCAGTCCCGCATGAAGGTTCGCGAGCAGATCAATAATCCCCGATTCGAGGATTCGCTGACTCGATTTGAAGCCTGCGAGCGCCGGCTCGATGAGATGGAAGGCCAGCTTGAGTCATGGGAGCTGGGTGACCTGACACTCAGAGACGAAATCAATGCGCTTGAAGAAGACACGCACATGGACGAAGAACTTGCAGCCCTGAAGGCGAGAATGCAGTCCGCATCGCAGGCTCAATCTTCGGCAACAGCGAGCTGAGAGCGTGAGTGGCACATCAGCGCTTTTTAACGGTTAGTAAAGAGCCTCAGCTGTTAGTAAAGAGCCTCAGCGGCTGGTAAAGAGCCTCAACTCTCTTTAAAGGAAACTCAGACATGAGAAGATCACATTACCATCGTTACGACGACTTTGAAGAGCGACATTATCGTCGCCGGTTGTACCTTGATCCCCGCAACGGAAAAATCTGTGGTGTGTGCGCCGGACTGGCCCGCTACTTTGATACCAGCGTGGTATTTACCCGCTGTATCGCACTGGCAGGGATCTTCGTCATACCCCACATCACCGTACCTGCCTACTTCATTGCTTACCTGGTACTGGATAAACGCTGTTAAACTTGCGGCGGCTACAGAGGTACAGCCGGACTTCTGTAGCACCTGCCGCTTTCATCCCCATGCTCTGCGCCCACAGACATGTATTCTGAATCACCCGCCCGCAGCCTTTACTGGCCCCTCAGCGAACAAAAACCTAAAATAGCCGGTCTCTCTAGCATCATCAAACCAGAAGGTTATACCCATGTCTGTTGTCGAGGAAGTTCAGAAATATTACGGAGAAACCCTGCAATCCAGCAGTGATCTGAAAACCAGTGCCTGCTGTCCTGTCGATGCCATGCCGGAGCACATCAGGCTGGTACTTCGTGACATACACGACGAGGTCAAGGACCGCTTCTATGGCTGCGGCTCACCCGTTCCGCCTGTATTACATGGTAAAACCGTACTCGATCTGGGCTGCGGCACCGGCCGCGATTGCTACATACTATCCAGACTCGGTGGGCCGGACAGCCGCATCATAGGCGTCGACATGACACCGGAACAACTGGCTGTCGCAGAAGCCCATGTGGATTATCACCGGCAGAAGTTTGGCTACGACAGCGCCAATACCGAATTCAGGCTCGGTTATATTGAAGACCTGGCAGCCTTGGGTATCGAGGACAATTCAGTCGATATCATCACTTCTAACTGCGTGCTCAATCTTGCTGACGACAAAGCAAAGGTGTTCCGGGAAATATTCAGGGTGCTGAAGCCTGGCGGCGAGTTGTATTTCTCTGATGTCTTCTGCGCTCAGCGGATACCAGAGGTACTCAGAAAAGATCCTGTCCTGCACGGAGAGTGCCTTTCAGGTGCCATGTATACCGAGGATTTCCGCCGGCTACTGGCTCAGCTCGGTTGTCAGGACTTCAGGGTCATGAGCAAGGGTAAGATCGATATTAATGATCCGGAGGTAGAAGCGAAGATCGGCATGTACGATTTCTTCTCAATCACTATCCGTGCCT
>JAGRIO010000230.1 GCA_020443225.1 Pseudomonadales bacterium | reverse complement strand
ACCCCTCTTCACCACCTCAGTAGCCTTACCCGAAGGCTTACGTTACCTTTAACCCGGTGGTCCACAAAAAAGCCCCGCTATGCGGGGCTTTTTTAATAGATCGACTTTTCTCTCTGCCTTAGCTGCCAAGAATGTAAACAAACACGAACAGCGCGATCCAGACAACATCTACGAAGTGCCAGTACCAGGCGGTAGCTTCAAAACCAAAGCAATCATCGTGCTTAAAATGACCCTTGATGGATCGCAGCAACATGATGAAAAGCATAAAGGTACCTATGGTGACGTGTGCCCCGTGGAAGCCAGTCAGCATGAAGAATGTCGTACCGTAGATACCAGCATTCAGGGTCAGACCCATTTCAGTATAGGCATGATGGTATTCGTAAGCCTGCAGGAACAGGAACACGACACCGAGTGCCACAGTAACCGCCAGCCACATGATCAGTCCCTGGCGATTATTCTTTTCCAGCGCTTTATGAGCAAACGTCACGGTGAAACTGGAAGTAATCAGAATAAGGGTGTTCCACAACGGCAGACCCCATGCGCCCATTGCCTCGTGTGCGCCCGGGAATCTTTCCGGGTCAGGCGTGTTCAGCATCGGCCAGGATGGCACATAGTCTGGCCACAGCATGTCAGAAGGTCCACGATTACCTTCGCCTGCGAGCCAGGGCACCACAAACATTCTGATATAGAACAGACCACCGAAGAAGGCTGAGAAGAACATGACTTCTGAGAAAATGAACCAGCTCATTGCCCAGACAAACGAACGGTTCATCTGCTGGCTGTAGAGTTTGGCGTGATTTTCTTCAATCACAGAGCTGAACCAGGCAAACAGGGTACCACCCAGTACCAGCCCACCAGCTGCAAAGATCCAGGTACCCACAGAACTTTCGGCACCAGCTGTCATATCATTGAGCCAGTGCCCAAGTCCAAAAACAGTCAGAAATATACCCATTGACGCAAATATCGGCAGCTTGCTGTCATGCGGTACATAATAAGTTTCATAAGTTGCGTCATTTGCCATGTTTTATCTCCATCAAAATCGGCGTACAGCGTCGGTCTTGTTATTCTGCCGGGTTATTATTCCGTTGCAGCCTGACCCTGCATTTGTTCAGTAATATCGAACAGTGTGTATGACAACGTCAGGGTATCGACATCCTCTGGTATTTCGCTGTCGATAATAAATCGCAGTGGCATATCCATGGAGGCACCAGAGTCCAGACGTTGCTGGTCAAAACAGAAACATTCAGTCTTGTGCAGATAGTTAGCCGCCATAAAAGGGGTCACACTGGGCACAGCCTGAGCTGTAATTGCTGTTTTGGCCGGATTCTTTACATAAAAACTTGTGGAGTTCATTTCACCCGGATGAACTTTCATGGTTCTGACCACCGGTCGGAATTCCCAGGGCATACCGGCATTGTTGTTAGCCAGGAACTGAATCGTGACAACACGGTCTGCATTCTTTTGCTGGCTTTCAGCTTCGGTATATTGCCCGCCGGTTTTTCCATTCAGGCCGGTCAGATCACAAAAAACTTCATACAAAGGTACAAGAGCAAACCCAAAGCCAAACATACCGATAGCAGCTGCGCCGAGTTTCAGTACCAGTTTGCCGTTGTTTTGCTCTTGCATGATATTACCTCCGGTTAACCGTGCGCTTCTTTCAGGTTTACACCTTCAGGGGTCGTGAAAGTGTGGTAAGGCGCCGGTGACGGTACCGTCCACTCAAGCCCGTGAGCACCATCCCAAACCTGCGCAGTTGCTGGCTTGCCGCCACGAATCGTCTTGATCACGATGAACAGGAACAACAACTGCGAGAAGCCGAAGATAAACGCACCAATCGAAGAGATCATGTTGTAGTCAGCAAACTGCAACGCATAATCCGGGATACGACGGGGCATACCGGCCAGACCGATAAAGTG
This sequence comes from Pseudomonadales bacterium, assembly GCA_020443225.1. Classification (GTDB taxonomy): domain Bacteria; phylum Pseudomonadota; class Gammaproteobacteria; order Pseudomonadales; family Azotimanducaceae; genus UBA4582. The sequence goes on along the minus strand of JAGRIO010000230.1, from coordinate 4,387 downwards.
CTGGGGGAAGAAGGTGATGTTAATGCCGACAAACGACAACCAGAAATGGGTTTTGCCCAGGGTTTCGTCATACATGTTGCCGGTCCACTTGGGAATCCAGTAGTACACTGCAGCCATGATGGAGAATACAGAGCCAGGCACCAGTACATAGTGGAAATGTGCCACCACAAAATACGTATCGTGATACTGGAAGTCAGCCGGCGCTATCGCCAGCATCAAACCGGAGAAACCACCAATCGTAAACAGAATCACGAAGGCAATGGCGAACAGCATGGGCGTTTCAAACGTCATTGCGCCCTGCCACATCGTGGCTACCCAGTTAAACACCTTCACACCGGTGGGTACCGCGATCAGCATGGTCGCATACATGAAGTAGAGCTCACCAGACAGCGGCATACCCACAGTGAACATGTGGTGGGCCCACACGATGAACGACAGGAAAGCGATAGAAGCAGAGGCGTACACCATAGAGGCATAACCAAACAACTTCTTGCGGGCAAAGGTCGGAATGATTGCTGAAACCACACCGAAGGCGGGCAGAATCATAATGTACACCTCAGGGTGACCGAAGAACCAGAACACATGCTGGAACAGAACAGGGTCACCACCGCCGCCAGCGCTGAAAAACGCCGTGCCGAAGTGGATATCCATCAGCATCATGGTTACCACACCGGCCAGAACCGGCATTACCGCAATCAGCAGATAAGCGGTGATCAACCAGGTCCATACGAACAACGGCATTTGCATCAGGGTCATGCCCGGAGTACGCATGTTCAGGATGGTAACGATCACGTTGATTGAACCCATGATGGAGGAAATACCCATCAGGTGAACCGCAAAGATGAAATAGGTCACACTGGGCGGTGCATATTCGGTAGACAGCGGTGCATAGAAGGTCCAACCGAAGTTAGGCGCACCCGCTTCAGAGAACAGCGTCAGAGCCAGCATGCCAAAGGCAAAAGGCAGAATCCAGAAGCTGTAGTTGTTCATTCGTGGCAGCGCCATATCTGGTGCGCCAATCTGCATAGGAATCAGCCAGTTAGCCAGACCTACAAAGGCCGGCATAACAGCGCCAAAAACCATAACAAGACCATGCATAGTGGTCATCTGGTTAAAGAATTCCGGATGCACGATCTGCAGACCAGGCTGGAACAATTCTGCGCGAATTACCAGCGCAAAGGTGCCACCCAGAAGAAACATGGCGAAGCTGAACCACAGGTACAGGGTGCCAATGTCTTTATGGTTAGTCGTCAGTACCCATCTCATGATGCCCTTGGCAGGACCATGATGATGATCGTCGTGATGATGTTCTTCGATAACTGCACTCATCGTAAGTCTCCTATTGGCCGGCCATCATTTCGTTAACTTCCCTGGGCTGGATGGAATCACCCCTGTTATTACCCCAGGCATTACGTTCGTAGGTCACTACCGCAGCAATTTCCGCTGCATTCAGCTGAGCACCGAAAGCCTGCATTGCAGTGCCGGCCTTGCCGTTCAGTACGATGTCCAGATGTCCTTCAATCGGTCCCGTGATCAGCGGGCTGCCAACCAGAGACGGGAATGCAGGTGGCAGACCCTGTCCATTGGCCTGGTGACAGGCGGCACAAACGCGGTTATAAACTGCTTCGCCTTCGGCCATCAGTTCATCCTGAGTCCACTCTTTGCCTACAATTTCATAGACTGCGGCGGCTTCAGCCTGCTTCTCTGCCAGCCAGGTGTTGTATTCGTCTTTCTCAACAACGCGAACAACAACCGGCATGAAGCCATGGTCCTTGCCACACAGTTCAGCGCACTGGCCACGGTAAATGCCAGTCTTCTTGGCAACTGTCCAGGCTTCGTGAACAAAACCGGGAATGGCGTCACGCTTGATCGCAAAATCCGGCACCCACCAGGAATGAATTACATCTTCCGCGGTGACCAGAAAACGAACCCGGGTGTCTACCGGAATCACCAGTTCGTTATCGACATCCAACAGATAGTGTTCGCGCTTCGCGGCTTTATTGTAGATCTCATCCTGAGGCGTCAGGAGTGAGCTCATGAATTTGACTTCCTGGGTGGGATCATCATTGAGGTAGGTATACTGCCATTTCCACTGATAGCCGCGAACTTCAATATCGATTTCCGCGTTACCTGCGTCATACATGGCATTCAGAGTCTGGGTGGCAGGTACAGCCATGACCAGCAGAATGACGATAGGAATAATCGTCCAGATAAATTCCAGTTTATGATTTTCATGAAAAGTCGCCGGCTCAACACCCAGTGATTTCCTGTGCATCAGCATGGAAACGATCATGGCACCGAAAACCAGAATACCGATGACTACACAGACGCCGAAAATGATCATATGGAGGTCATAGACTTTCTCGGAAATTTCCGTGACCCCTTTTCTCATGTTTACGGTCCAGTCTGCATACAATGCGCTACTGGACAGTAGCAGCGACAAAGCAACTAGCCATCTACTCCGCTTCGCTTTATCCATCCCAAGAACTCCAATTGAATAAAAACTTTCATCTGACCGGTTGGCCAACCAGACCGACATTTAACTAACCTTAGCCGTGATTGAGGCTGCGTGCCTGCAAACGACCGGTTTTCTTATCGTTTTACCTGAAAACGTGCCCTGATTCAGGTCAATCTTCGCCGATATAAACATATCGAAACTCTCTGACACATGATCAGGGTCAAAAAAACCTGCGGCAAAATGCCGCGGCGTGATTATAGCAATGCCCCGGTGTTTCTCAAGCGCCAAACTGCTACTACGCAACATAATTACCCCGTCGCTAAACCTTTGCTCTGTGAGACTTGCACTGGAATCCATTTAGGCGTTCCATAGACCAGACACCCGGGAGGTATATGGACGGACAACAACTGAGGCAGATTCTGGAAGGGATGGCACCTGAACCGGCGATCAGAGCAGCCTGTCAGCAAATGACAGATACAGTTCACAGAATCGGCCAGCTGTTTTCGCCAGATCGTGGGCAGAAGGACAATGAAGACGCTATGTCGGGTTTGCTGGTAGCTTATATTGGTCTGGTGCCGTGCATCATCAAGCAGCTTGAACAGATTGCGCTTAATCACCGACTTGAGAACCTGCTCGAACCCTACGTCAATGTAGCAACCCGCTATCTTGACTCTACCTGTCGCGAACTGCGTCAGTCCGGCAAGATTACCGATCAGGCTGGCTTACTTGCATTGTTACAGGGTGCCTACATCTTTCACCGGTTAATCGAAGAGCTGAACGATCGCGTCAGCCAGTTCATCGGTGTTCCGGTTACTGAACATGATCTTATGACGGCCAATCTGATCGTGCATGAAGTCATCGGTGACAGATTCGCGAATCGTCTTGACCAGATCATTGAGTCGATGATTGAACAATCCGTTATTACCAAGTCGCTGGTCGAAGCACAGCTTCAGCAACAACAACTCAGTGGTCTGAAGAAGCAGGGACACGCGTTATCTGGCCAGCCAGTCGATTGCCTGGCCGCCCGCTTCGGATTCTCTCTGCTGTGAGGTAGCGACAAAGCAGCGGTGCACATACCAACCTGCGCCCTGAACCACCAGCCGCAACCATCGCTGTATTACCACTACTATATATAGATACCAGGATCTGGATATGACGGACCTACAGAAACGCCGGGATACTGATCTCTGGCCTGGCAGGCTATTCTCTCGGGAAAGGCTATGCTGACAATGTACAGATCGAAGACTGTGATACCGATCAGACTGCAAACCTCGTGCTTTGCAGCGAACTACTCAGGTTTCTCACTGCCTAGCCTGACAGGTTGCCATTCACTGACAACCACTTCACTCTCAGGGACATCATCCCCCAGCGTGTCAGAAAAATCACATCGGGTGCAGCGCCGGGTCTGCGCCACCTTTTCAGGTGACACTGAAACCCGCGTTGTTTCAATGTAGGTCGTATCCTCGTTCCGACAACCGGGACACACTGCACCTGCGATGAATCGTTTAGTCACGACCTGTTATTCCTTCCTGCCTCAGTAAAGCGTCGATACTGGGTTCCCTGCCCATAAAGGCAACAAACATATCCATCGGGTCCTCGGATCCACCCTGCTCAAGAATGGCAGCCAGGAATTTTTCTCCGGTCTGCCGATTGAAAATACCTTCTTCCCGGAACCGGGAAAATGCATCGGCTGACAACACTTCAGCCCAACGATAGCTGTAGTATCCCGCTGCGTACCCACCACCAAAGATATGACCGAAGGCATGAGGAAAACGGTTGAACGGACTGGCGGCCATGACTGCCACTTTTTCCCGGACCTGATCCAGCACTTCGTAGACCTGATTGTCATGCCCAGACTCAAAGTCCCTGTGCAACAGAAAATCGAACAGACCAAATTCCAGCTGCCGCACCATCATCATGCCTGACTGA
>JAGRIO010000229.1 GCA_020443225.1 Pseudomonadales bacterium | reverse complement strand
AGTTTCAATCTCCAGCGTTGGTGCCGGTTCCTTCTCAAAAGCCTGCAGTACTTCATCGAGACTCGCGGGTTTGCACAGGTACTGAACCGCCCCAAGCTTGATGGCTTCTACCGCCGTTGAAATGCTGGAATAGCCGGTGAGAATCACAATTTGCAGGGTCGGTTGAATAGCGAGCAGCTGCACCAGTATTTGCAGGCCGGATTCCTGTTCCAGTTTCAGATCGAGCACCACGCGGTCTGTCGCGCCGGAGCGTATAACCTCTAGTGCGGCTTCACCGTCATTGGCGACGAGGACTTGCTCTCCACGCCGGCTGAGTATCCTGGCAAAGGTGGCAGTGAAGGCTTCATCGTCATCTATGATCAGGTACTGCATATCATGCTGCCGGCAGTAGTGGGAGTTCGATATGGGTGAGTAATCCACCCTGTGAATGATTGGTCAGGGTGACAGCGCCGCCATAACGGCTGAGGGAAGCCTGGGATAGAAACAGGCCCAGTCCCATACCGGTTTCCTTTGTGGAATGGAAAGGCTCTCCCAGTTGCGACATCTCACCGTCTGACAGACCCCCGCCATAATCTTTGATATCGAGGCTGACGGTACGGGTATTGATATTGACCTGAAGCCGAACCTCAACCCTTTGGGGGCTGGCTTCTGCCGCATTATTCAGCAGATTCATCACTGACTGAGCAATGGTGGGGGGGAAAGAGAATGGCTCTGCAGGTAGGTCAGGCGCCAGATGAATGGTGGCTGACAACCCCGGATGCAACAGCAACCAGCGATCAAAAATCGCAGCGAAATATTTCCCGATGCTGACTTCCACCGGTACGCCCAGTTCCGCCTGCTCTGCGGTGCTGACCAGCTTTCTGAGGATCTGCTGGCACTGCGCGATTTGTTGGCGCAGCACATCGACGTCCTGTGCAGCATCGTTGCCGGTTACGGGCAAGTCATCAATAATGAGCTTCATGGTATTAAGCGGTGTGCCCATTTCATGGGCAGTGCCTGCCGCCAGCGTGGCTACCGCCAGTAACTGTTCATTGCGCAGGTTCTCTTCCCGCTGGCTGGCCAGCTCTTCATCGCGCTTGCGCAGTGCATTGGCCATCTGGCTGATGAAATAAACCACGATGACAGTGCTGACAATAAAATTAAGCCACATGCCGATCAGATGCAGATTATTACCGCCATGGTGATGAGAGGGTGAAATCGCCTCCACCGGAATGTTAAATCTGAATAACAGGGTGTAGGCAGAGATGGCGGCTGCGCTCAGCAGCAGGGTCGGCACCCGGCTCAGGGTCAGCGCAGCAATACTGACGGGGATCAGCAAATAGGAAACGAAGGGATTGGAAGCGCCCGCACTGTAATACAGCAGCCCGCTGAAAAACAGTATGTCTGCCAGCAGGTGGATAGCGAATTCGGTATCACTGACAGAGAGCTGAGACCGGGCGCGCCAGTATCCTGCCAGGGCCACGAATCCATAGCAGATCAGCAGAACGGTCAGGGGCGCAGTCGGTAAACCGATCGGCGTCACCAGAGTGAAGTAGAGGGTTGCCAGAATTTGCCCGGTCAGAACGACCAGGCGAATCCAGCTGAGCTTAAACAGATTTTCTCGGGTAGCGGCAATCATCCCTGAATTCTAGCAAAGGCCTGATCGCCAGCGTTTGTTAAAGATCATAAAACTGCAATTTTACCCACAGCGTCCGGCCCGGTTCCGCCAGTTTACCGGTCACGTCATAGCCAGGAATCACTGCGCCTGCGCGACTGATGTGCTCGGAGTACTGTTTGTCCAGCAGATTGTCGATGCCGGCGGTGAGGGTGGCGCGCTGACTGATGCGCCAACCGCCATTAACCGACAGCACACTGGCAGCACTGGTCTCACTGAAGTCCTGACCGACGATATTGCCCTTGCCCGGGTCGATACGATGCTGGCTGTCAATGCCACGCCACAAAAGGCTCGCGGTCCATTGCCGATTGTCAAAGTGAAGCCCCAGCCTGGCTTCCAGTGGTGCCAGCTGTGGCAGGGTCGCATCATCAGTATCATTGGCGCCGCGAACGGAGGCCAGTGTCATTTCCATGCGCCAGTTGCTGCTGATCTGATAACGTCCGTCAGCCTCCAGCCCCCAGGTGCGGGCATCGATATTGCGCACGACGCTGGCCAGCCGGGTGGTCGCCATCATCGGCTTGCTGACACCGCTTTCGATCAGCAGATAATCCTGAATATCACTGTACCAGGCTGAAATACTGCCACTGAACGGGCCGGTTCTGAACAGATACCCCACATCCAGCTGGGTCGTTGTTTCCGCATCGATATTGAATGCAGAAATGGAATCCGGCGTTTCCCGGGCGATCATCTCCCAGTAGTCGGGAATGCGTTGGGCACGGCCAACACCAGCATAGAAACCACCTTGTTCATAGCGAATAAAACCACTGTTGAGGCGTTCGTTCCGGGTCTCACCGGAGGTCGGATTCGCAGCCTGCATCATCATGTTGAGTGCCACGACCTGCCTGAGGTCCCGCACCTGCCAGTCATCAGAACGCAGGCCAGCGACAACACGCTGGCCCGGGTTAGCCTGCCAGTCGAGTTCTGCGAACAGACCCCATTGCGTGTATTCAGCATCATCAATACGGGGCTTGTCCTGATAGGGCATCAGCGTCTGATTCATTGTCATGCGGCTGCGATGAGTATCAGTCTGATAGTCAGCGCCCAGCGTCCAGGTCATATCGCCAATGGGTAACAGTTCAACGGTCAGCCGGGCATTGCTGGTTTCCCGGTCCGGGTTCATCGCGACCGGGTTCATCGGTGGCGTGCGCAGGGTAAAGTTGTCCATCACATGATCGACGCTGTTGTTCGCGTAGTTCAGATCAAGGCTGGCAACGCCCGGCAAGGGTGTTTCATGGGCATAGCGAAAGCTGAGATTCTCACGATCAAACAATGAGCCATCGACTCCCCGGTCTGCGTAGGCTGCCTCTCCGTCACTACGGGTAGTGCAGATTTCAAACAAGGTGTCAGCAGTGGGCGTAACAGCTAACGTCAGGCGCCCGCTCCAGCGCTCATGTTCGGAGTGGACTTCGTTACCTTCTCCATCTTCATAGTTATTCTGACTGGCCTGGGTGCCGGTTAACCCCAACTGCCAGAAAGGGGAGTAGACGCTGGCATCCAGCATCAGGTCACGGCGACCCCAGCTACCGGCAAGGGCACTGCCGCTGGCCTTCCAGCCACTCTCAGTGGGACGTTTGCGGTCTCTGGCAAACAGGACGGTTCCAGCACTGGAACCCGGGCCATGCAGTACGCTTTGCGGCCCTTTGATCACCTCGATATGGTCAAAGGTTTCGGGAAAGATGTAGGCAGTGGGTGGGTCCATGCGGTTATTGCAGCCCCCCAGAATGGTTTCTCCATCCGCTACCATCGATAGTCTGGAACCGGCCATGCCGCGGAACACCGGGTCACCATCAGCACCGCCCTTGCGGATCACTGAGAATCCGGGGATTGTCTTCAGATAATCAGCGCCGTCCTGAGCAGGCAAAGGCTGGCGGGGCTTTTTGGCGTCGGTGATGATGTGCAGGGCTGTTTCCGTGCGCACACCAGTGACAACGAGTTCCTCCATCGGTGCCTCATCGGTGGCTTCGGTGATTTGTTGGGCCAGTGCAACTGAGGCGCTGAATGCAGGTATCAGCAGGCTGAAAGACATCCAAACGGGCTTCCACATAGGTCTTGTTCCTGTCGCTTTGTTTGCGCCGGATTCTGCTGATACGGGGTGCGCATCACAATGCGGCATAGTGTCGCACCTGCCGTTTCAACCGCAGGTTTCGCCCTGGCCTGAGGTTGCTTGCTTTATCCGTCGGGCGCGCAGGGATTTCAGGTATAATGCGCCGCAACAATTTTCAGGTGAGGTAAGCGATGAAGATGTCATCGGCTGAGTTCCTCGACATGAGTCATCCTGTCGATACTCTGAAGTGGCAATTGCCGATAGTAGAGAGAACCACCGGCGGTAAGGGTTCGTTGTTTGGTGGTGTGGGGCTGGCCGCCGGGGTGGTTGCGCTGGAGCAGGCCACTGGTAAACCTGCTATCTGGGCGACAGGGCAGTATCTTTCCCTGACCCAACAGCCGGAAACCCTCGATTTGCAGGTGGTGTTGCCGGCGGTAGGCCGCAATGTAACCCAGGGACGGGTTGTCGGGCAGATCGGTGAGCGCGAAATCATCACCGTGCTTGGGGCCTGTGGTCAGCGACCCAATGAGGTACAGGGCATGTGGCAACCGTTTCCAGAGGTGCCAGAACCCGAAGAATGTGACCTGCTGGTCCGTGATGATATGGGCAGTTCACTCCATCAGTGGGTGGAAATCCGCCTGATCAAAGGCATGTTCGGCTTCTCTGGTCAGGGCGAACCCAGCCACGATGGTAGCAGCCTGTTCTGGGCCAGAATGCCGAAGGTTGCCCATGATCCCGGGGCGCTGGCGATCATTGCCGACTATATGCCGTCATCGCTGGGTAATGCGCTGGGGCGGGTGATGCACTGTACCAGCATCGATAATACGATCCGCTTCGCGAATCCTGTGGAAAGCGAATGGGTGCTGTGTGAAAACCGCATCGTCCATGTCGCAGAAGGCTTTGGTTATGGCATGGTCCATATGTGGAGCGAACAGGGCATATTGCTGGCAACTGCCGGTCAGTCGATGATCGTCAGAGTGCCGCAGCCGGCCTGATAACCAATGCCGTGAAGTCCGGCGGGCTGATGCTGAATTGCAAAGGTTCCGCCGTTTGCGGGTGTGCAAACGCCAGTTGCCAGGCAGTCAGTACCGGTTCATAGCTGGTTTCACTGCCATACAGGTGGTCACCGCTGAGAGGATGCCCGCAACCTGCCAGATGTCGTCTGATCTGGTGGCGCCTGCCGGTATCGATCTGTACGTCAAGCAGAGTCAGTTGTTTTTGCGAATCTGTGGTAACGACATGGATATGGGACACCGACGGTTTGTCATCCAGTGCTTCGGCGAGCGTTACATCTGCGTTGATATTACCGTCAGCAACAGCGCGATAGACTTTGGTAACCTGGCGGTTTCTGAACTGTTCGCTGAGACTGGCAGCTGTCTTTCTGTCATGGGCCAGCACCATCAGCCCATTGGCAATACGATCGAGCCGGTGGACAAGAAAGGTCGCACGCTCCTGGCGGGTTTCAATCCAGCGATCAATCGCGAAGTGATCTGCAAACCGTGAGCCCGAAGACAGCAAGCCAACCGGTTTGTACCAGACCGAAAAGCTGTCGCCGTCGAAGTGACAGGTTGGCTGTGGTGGTTCCATTGCCAGAAGATCCGGGTCATAGAACAGTGACAGCGTGTCATCAGCACTGAATTTGCCGGTAAAGCGTCGTATCCGCCGGTGATGGGCGCCGCTGTTCAGCCACAGAGCCCCGCGGCTGGCGGCACGTTTCAGAGCTGTTCTGGACAAGCCGCTGATTTCAGCGAGGCTGGCCAGCAAATCACCTTCCTGAACCGGGATCTGCTCCAGTATCAGAGGTTCGGTCACCGTTTGATAACCTGGCTGCGCAAAGGTGCGAGACGAGCCAGTAATTTATTCTGTACGCGGTGGGGAATGGCTTCCTGATTCATCGCCTCAATCAGCAGGTCAACGGTCATGTTGAAATGGGTCTCGGTAATGTTCATGCCATCATGGGTTCTTTCCATGGTATCGCCGGTATAGGTGCAGGGGCCATCGGCGACGGCGCAGAGGTGTGCACCAAACATTTCGTAAAAGCGCTCCAGATTGGTCGCCTGAAAATAGCTGCTGACTTCCGGGCTGTCGGCTAACTGCGCGATAAAGCGCGCGGTAATCTGTTCGATACCCTGTTTGCCACCCAACTGATCATATAAGGTTGCCTGCGGTCCGCTGGCACAGGCTGATATGACAGTGATACTGACGATAACTAAGGCTTGTCTGAGACGGTTAAACATCATTGAAAATAGAAAGTGGTGGAAACGTATAGTCCGGACTGGTCAGTCTGCCCGGCCACATCACCCAGCTTCACCCACGCTGCTGTCAGGTTGACATGCTTGTTGGGAAACCAGGCGACGAAAACATCCTGCCAGTCTTCCTCGCTGGCGAAGGCCAGCTCATCTGGCTTGGTCCGGTATTCAGCGCCGACGGCGATATGCCGACCCAGCAAGATGGCAGCAGAGCCTTCAAACTGCCAGTGTTTATCATCAGAAAATCCCAGAAAACCGGTCTGATGGGCACCGGTATAACGGGTGGTCAGATTCCAGAGAAAATTGTAACCACCGACAACCCCAAGATGCAGCTTCGATGCCGCCAGGTAAATATCCGTG
>JAGRIO010000022.1 GCA_020443225.1 Pseudomonadales bacterium | reverse complement strand
CAGCTGTGTCCAGCATCTGAAGATACTGGCGCTCAACCTCGGTGGTGATGCGTGCGCGACTCAGGTTTCCTGCGCCGCCGTGAATCACAATGGCAACCGGCCCGGCCTGTGACGGTACCGATTCCGCAACGAGCGAACCTGATGATGCCATCAGAATAAAACCCGCCAGCAAACCAACCCACATACGCATGACTGCCATTCGTCCTTCCCCCCAAAGACTGTACTGCCGAAAGCCCTGACAACCTGCGGCAACATTGGTGCCGGACACGCGAGTGCAGTAAGCATCAATGCGCCTTCACCTGAATTTTCAGAAAAAGTGTTTTACTTTTTCCTTGTAAGAGCGACTCATCTTAACAGAGGCCCCATTATTCAGAACAAGATAAAACTCTCCGTTCATGTGCGAACACACCTTCACCACCCTGTCGAGATTGACGATAGTGCTGCGGTGTACCCGCTGGAAAACCGAGGGGTCCAGTTGCGCTTCCAGATCTTTCATGGTGATGCGCATCACGTGCGTCTCGCCCTTGGCATGGATACACATATAGTCCCCGGCAGCATCAACCCAGTCGATATCGCGGGTTTCCACCAAAGTGGTTTCACCGGCATCCTTGATGGCGAGTTTTTCTGGCCAGGATTTCACCCCTGAGTGATCTTTCATCAGTTGCGTCACCGATGATTCAGATTTTCCGGTGATGGAGATAATCAGTTCCAGCAACCGTTGTTTGTCGGTAATGGCATCCTTACTGGACAGATGCGTCTGCGCACGGCGAATGGCTTCCTCCAGACGGTCCTCATCAATGGGTTTCAGCAAATAGTCAACTGCATGGACTTTAAAGGCATCAATCGCATACTCATCGAAGGCAGTCACAAAGATGATGAGAGGCATATCCTCTCCCTGTAGCTTACTGACCACATCAAAGCCACTCATACCGGGCATCTGAATATCCAGCAACAACAGGTCAGGTGCGAGTTCTACCACCATATTCAGTGCCTCGCGGCCGCTGGCAGCCTCTCCCACGACGTTGACGCCATCGATATTTTGCAGCCGCAGCTTCAGTCCCCGCCGGGCCAGTGATTCATCATCTACTATCAGTACATTGATTGCGTTCATCCCGCTCATGTCATATCCCCGTCCAGTGCTGTTTCAAACGGCATTCTGATTTCCACTTTCAATCCCCGCGGCAAAACATTGGAAAACCGGAAGGATTGTTGCTTGCCGTACAGTGCCTCTAATCTTTCTCTGGTATTGACCAGCCCTACTCCGCCCGTCTTTCTGCCATCCCCTTTGCGGGGGCCATCAGGAACTTCACCGTCTTTCAGGCCAGGGCCATTGTCGATTACCTCCAGCAGCAAATCGCCGGTAAAGACTCTGGCGTTAATGCAGATTTTGCCACCATTCTCATTCACCGCTACCGCGTATTTGATCGCATTCTCTATCAGCGGTTGTAGCAACAGGCTGGGCACCAGAGCCCGCCGCGCCTCATCTTCAATGTTGTATTCAACCGTCAGTCTGTCATCAAAGCGTATCTGTTCAATCTCCAGATACAGTTTCATGGTGTTGATCTCATGTTCCAGATCCACCTTCTGCATCGGATCATTATCCAGGGAATAACGCAGGAACTGGCTGAGCTTGCTGACCATACCATTGGCAACCCTGGTTTCCTGCTCCAGAATCAGGGTGGAGATCGCATTGAGCGTATTGAACAGAAAATGCGGGTTCAGCTGATAGCGCAACATACGCAATTGCGCCTCATGGGCCATGCTTTCTGCCCTGATACTTTTCTGAATCTGATCCTGCAGGAGACGATAGAATTTAAGCCCGAAATACAGACCACTCCAGCACAGCATCAGAAAATAGGAGTAACCAATAATACCGCTCATATAGGCGGTCAGGCCGTATTCCTCAATGGCGCGAAAATCGTTGTAGTAGGCGAACTGAGAGTAATTCTTGATGGGCTGCCAGATAGCCGCCGTAATATAGGAGAAGATCAGGACCAGCACCACCCGGGTCAATACAGGCCGGTCCCAGATAGCCTGATATACATAGCGCAGACCAGTGGTGAGCACGAAACCGGCAAAGGCATCCACCCAAAGCAGGGCAATGCGCTCAAAAGGCTGTCCCCAGTAAAAGTCACGAATAGCGAACAGCACCACCCAGCCAGTCCAGCCGATGACCTGCAGGGTCCAGAAATGCAGATTTCTGGCCTCGCTGAGTTCAGACAGTTTCATAATCCTTCCCGTCGCAACGCGATTTTCATTATAAGCATTTTCCCTGACCGGTCCGCAGAGCTTATCGGACCAATCGCTCATTTGACCGCAGGATTGTGTTATATACTCCGGCGCTGACTCAATGACCGGGAGCTCCCCCATGGAACTGAAACTCTTTGCCACCATATTTGCCGCTGTCTTTATCGCAGAACTTGGCGACAAAACTCAGCTCGCAACAATGCTGTTCGCGGCTGACAAAGACGTTTCTAAACTGACAGTTTTCATCGCCGCTTCCTGTGCACTGGTCCTGACGTCAGCCATTGGTGTTGTAGCAGGATCGCTCTTATCTGAATACATCAGTGAAAAGGTTCTGTCATGGATCGCCGGAGCTGGTTTCATCATCATTGGCGCCTTTACGTTGTACCGGGCCTGAGAGGAATCTCCATTTGATCAGCTTTACGGGGCGGCTCAGCGCACTGCGGCACACGGATTACCGTCGCTACTGGCTGGGCAGCTGCTGTTCCGTCGGCGCCGCACAACTGCAGATTATGGCGCAGGGCTGGTTGGTCTATGATCTGACAGGTTCTGCAATGATGCTGGGTTATCTGGGTGCAGCAGCTTCCCTGCCTTCCATTATCATGACCCTGTTTGGCGGTGTCATGGCCGATGCCATGGATAAGAAGAAACTCATCACCATCGCCTGCCTTGGATCAACGCTGCTGCTGGCGCTGCTGGCGTGGCTGGATTTCAGTGATCAGGTCAGCGTCTGGCATGTAATCGCGATCAGCGGGTCCCTGGCACTGATTTCCGGTTTCGACTGGCCTTCACGACAGGCCATATTCCCCGCCCTGATTGAACCGGATGACATGATGAGTGCGGTCGCCCTGAATGCCATTATCTGGCAGGCAACCCGCATGCTGATGCCGGCACTGGGTGGTCTGCTGATTGCGCTGGTGGACACCTGGCTGGTGTTTGCTCTTTGCGCCCTGGGCTGGCTGGGTATGCTGGGTGTCATCCTGAACATTCACCGCCGCTTTCCTCCGGCTGCCGGTCGCGGGTCTGCGCTGGGGCAGATGGCCGAAGGCGTCCGCTACATTCTTCACAGCAATCTGTTCCGGGTACTGATCGGTCTGGGCTTTATCGGCATGGGTCTTGGCAGTACCTACCAGCAAATGATGCCGGCACTGGCCGGGTTGCTGCAGGCTAACGAGACCGGTTACGGCTTGCTGATCTCAGCCGGTGGCGTCGGCTCTGTCTTCGGCACCATCATGATGGGAAATGCCCAGCGTTCCGCCCGGCTTGGCCACTGGCTGCTTGGCAGCGCAATGGCATCGGTGCTGTGCGTCTATCTGCTGACCCTGGTGACCGCGGCTTTAAGTGGAACGCCCTTTGCGATGACACTTGCCATGTTATCGGTCTTCGGCGCGGCCCTGTTCACTTCGGTGTTTATGGTGATGTCCATGACGATTCTGCAACTCGCTGTCCCCGATGAACTCCGGGGAAGGGTGATGGGTATCCAGAGCATGTGCTACAACCTGATGCCACTGGGTGGCCTGCTGGCAGGCTGGCTGGCGGGTCCCCTCACCGTCGCCGGGGCGCTGGCACTGATGGCATCAGTTTATCTTGCGGTGCTTATTTTTACCGCCAGCACCCAGGCGGACATTCGGTCTCTGAGCGGCACAGGGGTTTAAACCGGATCACCAGCCCGGTTAAGGTTGGCTGACAAGGCGGTCAGCACATGACCACTTTCCGAGTACTTTTTCTCAAACAGGGAAATGTAGTCGCCTGCCGTCGGTGTTATCTGACTGATTTCCGATTCATAACCAGCCACCTTAAGCGCAAATGCAAATTCCTCGATATAGAGCGCCCAGTTGCTACGCACCTGCAAATGCCCCCCGAGATTCAGCAGGGCCGGAAACGCGGGTGACCCGTACCAGCGACTTCCCAGCTGTGCAGCTTTCGGATAGGGATTAGGATAAAACAGCGTGTGCATGACCGGTTTTATACCTGCGTCACGAAGTAACCGCCACATATCCTGCACGTCAGCACGCACAACCTGATAATCCCCGCCGCCGCCCTGATGACGCCCCACCCGCTGGGCAGATTTGTCCAGTCCCAGAACACGGCAATGTGGATATCGGGCCGCCAGCAAACGGGTACTCATACCTGTTCCGCAACAGGCATCAATAATCAGTGGCCTGTCACCGGCCGTCAGCCAGGGCAGCAACCCGTCCAGCGTTGTTCTGGAGAAATCTGCAACTGGCTTACGCCAGGGCGTTGACACGTGTTTGCGAACGGTCGCTTCCAGGTGCTGGTGGATACCTCGTTGGGCAGATATAACATCGCGGGAATTACCGGGAGCAGGTGTGGTCATGCAGAAAAAGAGTGGTTCACCCCTTGCCGGGGGTGTTCCAGATGTCGCGAATGATTTTCCAGACACCATTGCGCTGGCGGCGCAGAATCCAGATGTGGCGGCTGAATGCGCGGATCGGAGGCTGGGTCGTTTCCGCTTTCGGGCGTAATTGCCCATCAAAGGTCAGCCGCACATAAGCTGTGTCGCCATCAATCACCATCTCATGGATATCAGAGGTCTGGTCGAAACGGAACTTGGATGTGAAGCGATAGAAACGCCGGGCCGCGGTGATATCAACATCGTGCTGCTGAGCCGGCATCATCCAGCGCGCATCATCGCTGAAAAAATCAAAGTAGTGAGCAAAGTTATCCGAACGCATAGCTTCAATCGCCCCGAGCACCAGGGCGCGCACCGCGACATCATCGTCGGCAAATTTTCTGAGCTGCTCAGTCACGTGATAGCGGCTTTCCGGAAACGGGGAACCGATGATACGCCCAACCGGCGCGAATGCAAAATACTGCGAAGGGCACAGACAGACTTCGCCGCGGAAAAACAGGTAATATACCGGCATTGCAACAGGAGAAACGATCATGCGCGGGATCAGAACAGTCCTCAAAATAACTGCGTTGGTAATACTGGTACTGGCAGGACTGGCAGCCATACTGCTGTACAAGGGAGACATACCGGCCAGCGAAGTGGATGCAAAATACAGCAACGAGGCATCGCAGTTTCTGACACTGGAAAATGGCAGCAGAATTCATTACCGCGACCAGGGCAATCCCGACGGCGAACCACTGGTACTGATTCACGGCTCCAATGCCTCTCTGCACGCCTGGGAACCCTGGGTCGCTGAACTGGGCGATGAATACAGGATTGTGACGCTGGATTTACCAGGCCATGGACTGACGGGTGCCGTTCCCAGTCGCGACTACAGCACAGAAGCTTATGTTGGGGTCGTAGCGGCCGTCACTCAGGCGCTGGGACTGCCAGAGTTTGTACTGGGGGGTAATTCCATGGGCGGCGGCGTTACCTGGCGCTATGCGCTGACGCATCCCGATACCGTCCGGGCAATGATTTTGGTGGATGCCACCGGGCCCTTCAGCTGGTCCCGTGAGGCGATGGCCCGGGAAGACATAGAGAATGCAGGGAAAGAACGCGAAACACCGCTGGCCTTTTCTCTCATGCGACAACCGGCATTCCGGGCTCTGGCCAGACATCTTGATCCAGCCTTTCTGGTCGAGCAGGGTCTGCGTTCAGCCTACTATCGCCAGGACGTTGTCACCCCGGAACTGATTACCCAGTATTACGAGCTGGCGCTGCGGGAAGGCACCCGTGCTGCAACCATGGACAGATTCGCCGGTTTCCGGCCTGGCCAGACAGAGGAAGTGAACCTGCAACCCCTGACTATGCCGACACTGATACTGTGGGGGCAGGAGGATTCATTGATTTCCACTGGCGTGGCTAATCGCTTCAGTCAGGAGCTACCGGTTTCTCAGCTGATCATTTACCCTGAAGTAGGTCACCTGCCGATGGAAGAGATTCCCGCCCAAACCGCCAGTGACGTCAGAAACTTCCTTCACGGTTTAAGCGTAGCCAACCCGTCAGACTCAGACGGCTCCGGTTCGCAGGCAGCACCTCATGAGGAAACAGCTCACTGAGAAACATCACCAGGGTGCCAAAAACCGGCTCAACCCTGAACAGTGGGTCGGTGCCATTTTCAGACCAGACCAGCAACTGGCCGCCATCCTCAGGTTGCCAGTTCTGGTTCAGATAGAGGATTGTCGTCACCAGCCGGTTGCGTTCACCCACGAACGCATCCCGGTGTCTTTTGTAGTAGGCACCTTTGTCGTAACGGGCAAAATGGCATTCATACTCAAACAAACCCAGAAACAATTGTTGATTCAGGGCCAGTCGTAACTCATCAATAATACCCAGATAAGCTGCGGTCTCAGCCAGCGAGCCATCTATCCAGTTAATCCGGTCCGTGCGCACCAGACGGTTATGCTGCCCGTCATGGATACGACCAGTCATTGCTGAACGGAATGCCTCGTCTTCCAGCTCCGCTGCTACCCGGGCCAGCCCGCACAGCAACGCCGGTGGAATCAGCGTCTGAGCAGCGCCTTCCAGAACAATGTAGCCGGGACCGGCAAGGGCATCGGCAATCTGCATGGCCGGGTCAGCGGTTGCGGCCATATCCGGTCCGGTAAAATCAGGCTCTGCTTCAGCAATCAAGACGGTTTGCACGGTGGGAACCCTGACAAAAAAAACGTCTTTTACCTGCTCACCCCGCCAGGCTGAAGCAAGTAATTTTTACTGCAACAGTAAATTTTCGTTGCATCCCTTCAGGCTGCCGGCATTCAACCGGTGAGAATGGCGTCCGCAACTTTCTCGGCAATCATAATTACCGGCGCATTAAGATTGCCGTTTGTAATCTCTGGCATGATGGACGCATCGGCTATACGAATTCCTGACAGCCCATGGACCCGTGCGTGACTGTCGACGACCGACATCTCATCGCTGCCCATACGGCAACTACAGCTGGGATGATAAGCACTTTCGCCATGCTGGCGCACAAACTGATCGAGTTCTGCATCGGTCTGCTGGTCCGCACCGGGACGCAGTTCCGGTCCGGCAAAATCCCGGAAACCGGGCTGGCTGAAAATTTCCCGGGCGGTTCTGATGGCTTTTCGCATCACCTGACGATCAGCCTCTGTCTGGGCGTAGTTGAATAAAATGGAGGGTGGGTCCGCAGGAGACGCGGAACGAATCCGGATGCGTCCGCGACTGGTTGGTTTCATAGGTCCGGTATGCAGCTGAAATCCATGCCCCTTCACTTTCTGGCTACCGTCATAGTTCATGGCGATGGGCAGAAAATGGTACTGAATATCCGGGTAATCCAGATGTACACCGCTGGGAATGAAGCCGCCGGCTTCAAAATGATTGGTTGCCCCCTCGCCTGTGTTGGTGAGGTACCACTGAAGCCCGATACGAATCTGGTTGTACCACTTCAGTGCCGGTGCCAGAGAAACGGGCTGCAGACAAGCCTGCTGTACATAGACTTCCAGATGATCCTGAAGGTTCTGCCCTACCCCCTTCAGTTCATGCCGAACCGGCACATTCGCTTCGGCAAGTACCGTCGGGTCCCCGATACCGCTGCGCATCAGCAGGGCGGGTGAATCGACAGCACCTGCGCAAACCAGCGTTTCAGCCGCGCTGACCTCATGCCACTGACCACCGGCGCGAAAACGGCAGCCTGTTACCCGCTGCCCATCAAGTGTCAGCTTTTCCACCTGACAGCGGGTTTTCACGGTCAGTCGCGGATCATTCATTACCGGGCGCAGGAAGGCGGTCGCAGTGCTGTAGCGCCGGCCGCCAACGATGGAGCGGTCAAAGGGGCCAACTCCATACTGGTCCGCACCATTCATATCGTCGTTGAAAGGAAAACCGGCTTCCTGACCCGCCGTAAAGAACGCATCAAACAGTGGTGTTGCGAGGGCTCCCCGGGTAAGGCGCTGCGGGCCTTCACGACCCCGGTATTCGGCAGAGCCCACCCCGATAGATTCAGAACGCCGGAAATAAGGCAGGCAATGAGCATAGTCCCAGTCATCGTACCCCGTCAGCATCGCCCAGCGATCAAAATCTGCCGGGTTGCCGCGCACAAAGATCATCCCGTTGATGGAGGAGGACCCGCCCAGGGTCTTACCCCGTGGACAATAGAGGCGGCGCTGATCAAGACCAGGCTCGGGCTCACTCTCGTAAAACCAGTTGTAAGTACGACCAGACAGCACATGGCTCAGCGCCGCAGGCATATGTAACCGATAGTCCCAGGTGTAGTCCGGTGGTCCCGCTTCCAGTAACAGCACCGAGTGCCCGCTTTCCACCAGCCGGCGGGTAAGTACACAGCCCGCTGATCCAGCACCGATTACCACAAAGTCATAGGTCATAGAAAATCTGCCTGTCTGATCCGACGGCGCCTGAAGGCGGTTAAATTGATGCATTTTTGTGAACTGCGTCACAAAATTACAATCGGCTTCCTTCACAACCGCTGGGAAATAGTCAATGGTGCACTCCAGTGACCTGTTTCCGCAAGGATGGACGCCCACTATGGAAATTTCACGCGCCGACAGTCTGAAAGACAGCCTGACCAACAATGGCGAACTGGCGATGTTCTTCATCGGCACCGGTTCAGCATTTGCGCGCACCCTGAACCAGAACAATGTCCTGGTGGTCAAAGGTCAGGATCACCTGCTGATCGACTGCGGAACCAAATGTGCCCAGGCGCTGTATAATTTTCAGTTACCCCTGGCAGATATCCGGAACTACCTGATTACTCACAGCCATGCTGATCATATCGGGGGGCTGGAAGAAGCCCAGTTATTCGGTCGCTATGTCAGCCGCAACAAACCCCGCATGATTATCAATGAAACCTACCAGCAGATTCTCTGGGAACAATCCTTGCGGGGAGGTTCAGAGATGTCTGAGGCGGTACCACTGTCCTTTGAAGACCTGTGGGAGGTTCAGCGCCCTGCGCCACTCGCCGGTGCGCCAAGGGAAACCTGGTCGACCCGGCTGGGTGACATCAGTATCAAAATGCCGAGGACGAAGCACTACCCCGACAGTGCAGAAAGCTGGCGTGACTCATTCTGGAGTTGTGGAGTCATTCTTGATGACCGGGTACTGTTCACCGCTGATACCCGCTTTGACCCGGCACTGGTGAAGGATTTCGATGACGAATATAACTTTGAAGTCATCTTTCATGACTGCCAGCAATTCACCGGGGGCGTACACGCATCCCTTGATGAACTCATGACATTGCCGGAGTCGGTTCGCCGTAAAACCATCCTGATGCATTACGGTGACAACTGGCGGGCCGCAGAACAGACCGCCCTGGATGCTGGCTTTCATTCCTGGGCACAGCAGGGACACTGGTACAGATTCCCCGACTCCTGACCCCAGCGAAGGGTGTTATAGACCCAGACGCCTCCGACTCCGGGCTTTTGTAAATTCCGGAGCGATATGATTTACTTTGCGCCACTTTTATCACCCTACATCTATTCCGGAGGAGTACAACTATGGGTTCATTAGACGGTAAGGTCGCAGTCATCACAGGTGCAGGCGGTGGCCTCGGTGAAACTCACGCGCTGTTAATGGCAAAAGAAGGTGCTGCCATTGTTGTCAACGACCTTGGCGGTGCACGCGATGGCAGTGGCGCCAGCAGCAGCATGGCTGATCAGGTTGTTGAAAAGATCCGTGCTGCTGGTGGCAAGGCTGTAGCCGACTATGGCAACGTGGCGAATGAGGCAGATGCCAAAGCGATGGTTCAGCGTGCTGTTGATGAATTTGGCAAAATCGACATCATGGTCGCCAACGCCGGGATTCTGCGGGACAAGTCTTTCAAGAACATGACCAACGAAATGTGGGACATCGTGATTGATGTGCATCTGCGCGGCACCTACCTGACGGTAAAAGCGGCTTATGACCAGATGGTGGAACAGGGTCATGGCGGCAGCATCGTTGTCACCAGTTCAACTTCCGGTCTGATCGGCAACTTTGGCCAGACAAACTATGGCGCTGCCAAGGCCGGTATCGCCGGTTTCGCACGCTGTCTGTTCCAGGAAGGTCTGAAATACGGCATCCGTGTGAATGTTCTTGCACCGGCCGCCTGGTCACGACTGACTGCTGACATCTTCCCGCAGGGTCAGAATATGGAAGAGCTGCTGTCGCCCGACAAGGTGTCTCCTATCGTTGCCTGGCTGGGTACCGACGAAGCCAGGGAAGTCACCGGCCGCACCTTCCTGGCGCAGGGTAATGCAGTCACTCTGTTGTCCTGGCAGGCTCACAGCCTGGCGGTAAAAGACAATCAGGAAGGTCCCTGGGACGTGTCTGAGCTCGGTAAGTCGGTACTGGAAAACTTCGACAAATGGCCCAAGGGCCCACAGCCGACTCCGCGCCAGTTCTGAGGCAGGATCAGCAGACCAGAAAAGGGCGACAGGTTCGCCCTTTTTTGTGCCTGGCACATTTACCTCTGAACTTCAGCAGGCAGCTTGACCATTGCCGCGGGCGGGTTGATGAGGCTTTGGCTGCGGGACCGAAGTCCGCTATAGTCCGGTGACCAGTCGGCTATGCCCCCCGGCGTCGACCGCACCTGAATAATTCAGTTAAAACGAGGGAGAATCATGAAAGAACAATACGGTGATGTGGCAGTCAGTCTGCTCGAAGGATTTGTCGCCATCTGTGAAATCAGACGGGGACCGAACAATTTCTTCGACCAGCAACTGATTGCAGATCTGGCAGATGCCTTTGAGGATCTGGATGAAAACCCTGCCTGCCGGGCTATCGTGCTGTGCTCGGAAGGCAAGCACTTCTGCGCCGGCGCTAACTTCAGTTCACCTGAGCGGGAACGCGGCACCAGCGCCCGTAATCCTGACGAAATCAATCCGCTGTATCTGGAAGCCGTTCGCTTATTCCGAACCAAAAAGCCAGTGATCGCTGCGGTTCAGGGTGCCGCCGTGGGCGGAGGCTTCGGTCTGGCCGTTATGGCAGACTTCCGCGTCACCTGTCCCAACACCCGTATGACCGCGAATTTTGTCAAACTGGGTTTCACACCGGGATTTGGCCTGACCTACACCTTGCCCCGGTTGATCGGCGAACAGAAAGCCAACCTGCTGTTCATGACTGGCCGCCGTATCAATGGTGAAACAGCCTATGAGTGGGGGCTCAGTGACATACACGTCGAGAACGATCAGGTTCGCGACGCCGCCGTTGAGTTCGCCCGTGAAATTGCAGAAAACGCACCGCTGGCGCTGATATCAGTTCGTGAGCAGACCCGGGTTGGTCATGCGGATCAGGTGGCTGCCTTTACCGCGGTTGAAAGTCGTGAGCAATACTGGCTGCAGCGCACCGAAGATCATAAGGAAGGCGTCAGAGCGGTTGCGGAGAAACGCCCCGGAAACTATCAGGGGAAATGATGGCTGACCGCCAGTGGGCGGGTATCTGGACAGCAGGCTTATCGTTACAGCTACCCGCACACAGCCCGGGCAGAGTTACCCTGCAACCGGGCTGTTTTCAGTCCTGACGGGACGAGCAGACCTGGTAGTTCAGAACCCTCATGCTGTCTGGCTGTCTTCTCCGGTCCAGAGCTGATTACAGAAAATCTTCACCTGGACCGCCTCTCCCACCGCTTCTAACTGACTGTATGCCAGATTATCGGCAAACGGCGCTTTCCAGACGTCTGCGAGACTTCTGCCAGTGTGGTGGCACATCAGTGACTTGATCGCGACAGCGTGGGACACCACCAGCACATCCTGTCCCGGATGATTCGCTATGATCTCCGCAATAGCTGCCACGACGCGGGTCTGGGTTTGCAGAAACGTTTCCCCATCCCGGGGTTGGTAGTTCTGCGGATCATGCCAGAAGGCACTGAAAGTCTGAGTATCCTCTATGACGATGTCAGTGCGGAGTTCGCCTTCCCAGGCACCCAGATCGATCTCGGACAGTCCCTCATGTTCAAGAATTTCCAGTTTCTGTTTGCCCAGCAGGTATTCAGCGGTGGTGCGGGTACGGGACGAAGGACTGCAGTAAACAGCCCCCAGCCTGATATCTGCCAGACGCTTGCTGGCGTCCCGCGCCTGCTGGATACCTTTTTCGCTTAACGGCGAATCCTTACGCCCCTGCATTCTGCCTTGCAGATTCCAGAGACTTTCACCGTGTCTGAAAAGATGGATTCTGGTCACAATCAGTTACCCTTGAATTCAGGCGCCCTCTTCTCCATGAAAGAGGCAACGCCCTCTTTGAAGTCATTTGAATTAAACAGATTCAGCACCGACATCAGAACATGATGGGAGTGGCTTTCAAAGTCCTGAGTCAGACCATGACGGAATAAGCGCTTCATCTCGGTAATCGCCAGAGGTGCGTTAGCGGCAATTTTCTCTGCCCAGTTCATCACCACTGCATCCAGTTCCGCTGCCGGTACCACCTTATTAACCAGACCACATTCCAGGGAAGCCTGTGCAGAAAGGTTGTCGCCGAGCATAGAGATTTCGCAGGCTTTCGCCCAACCCAACAGCCGGGGCAGATACCAGGTACCACCGCTTTCCGGGACGACGCCCATTCTGGAAAAACCCGGCATGATAATCGCGGCATCTGACATGACCCGCATATCACAACCCAGAGCCAGATCCAGACCGTAACCGGCCGCAGCACCATTTATCGCACCGATCACAGGCTTGTCGATCCGCTGCAGGGTGACCGTGCAGATTTCGCGGGTGGAATAATGTTTGGCACCCCGTCCCGTATTGGTCAGGCTGCCTGTAATACCCTCACCAGCAGAAGCTTCCTTTAAATCCAGACCTGCGCAGAAGGCACGGCCGGCACCGGTCAGCACAATAACCCGAACCTGAGGGTCAGCGTCTGCCGCCTTGATCTCTTCATTCAACTGATTGAGCATCAGTGGAGTGATGGAGTTCATGCGCTCTGGGCGGTTCAGTATGATCTTGCGCACATAGCCTGTATCTTCGATGGTGACTTCTGACATTTTGCTTACCTGTTTTGCTCGCGAATACACCTGATTATGTCAGAGCATCAGGGTTCGGAAAACCAGCCAGTTACGGGCGTCCAGATGGCAAGTCATGACTTGCAGTGTCAAACCCGATTGATTCACTATGCAGCTGACTCAAGCTTAAGCAGACCAACCCGGAGACCTGATGAACAAGATTCACAAAAAGCCCAGCGGAACACAGACACGCTTACTACTTTGTTTCCTGTGCGGGCTGGCGGGCTGTGCTTCCGCACCACCGGAAAATGCTGAGGCGGCAAAGGCCAGGTCGGATGCAGCTGCGAGCGATGTCATTTGTCGCAAGGAGAACGTGACCGGTTCTCACTTCCCGAAAAAAGTCTGCTACACACGCGACCAGCTCAGAGAAATGAAAGAGAGCGCTGACCGCGCAATGGATGCCGTCAGAACCACCTCACAGCCAACGTCAGGTTCGTGAGGCTGATACTGAAGTCGCAGAGAGAGTGAGCATCATGAGGGAAAGTACTTCGGTTTCGCCTTCAGGCCGGTAACTACCTGCAGGTTCAAAGCCCAGTCGTGCCAGCAAACTGAGACTGGGAGCATTGCTGAATCTGGCGATAGCGGCCAGGCGCGGCAACTGCTTCTCAGTTCGGCCCCACTGGATACAGGCTTCAGCGGCTTCCTGCGCAAAGCCCTGACCCCGTGCTTCAGGCAGAAAAGCGAAGCCCAGATCAATGTCGTCCAGGCCTGCCCGGTCTATCAGCCCACAAACTCCCAGAGGCCGACTGGTTTCCCTGCCGGTAACCACGAACATACCGAAGCCGGTTTCATGCCAGTTTGCCAGCATCAGCGCTTCAATATACTCCGCAGCTTCCTCCGTGGTGCGGATGCCGGAATCGCGAATGTTTTCGATATAGTCAGGATCATTGAGCAAACGACAAAAAAAAGGTGCATCAGAAACTGCGGGTAGTCGCAGCACCAGCCGCGCAGAAGTCAGGCACAGGGCCATGTCAGTTGTCGTCACCTGTTGCTGTGGAGCTTGCAGATTGCGCGGCAATCTCGAGTGCAAGTTCACCCATGCGCGATTCTCCGTCACGGGTCTGCGCGCCCACTCGCATGGCAGTTGCCATATTGCGCTGTGCATCAGCCAGGCGCATGGTCTGCTGGAACAGATAGGCCTCCTCCACCAGCCCCTGGTGCAGTGGCAGTTCAGCATTCAGCACCGAGGCCTTGGCCAGCGCCAGTGCCTCTGGCGGCCAGGCAGCCATGCGGGCGGCAAGTCTGGCTACAAATTCGTCCAGATCTTCAGTGGTATCGAAGATCCGGTTCAGGTAACCCCAGCGTTCGGCTGTTTCCGCATCCAGATCATCGGCACCCAGAATGACTTCCATAGCTCTGCCGCGACCGATCAGTCTCGGCAGGTGCTGCGTACCACCACCGCCCGGCAGAATCCCCAGCGGTACTTCCATCTGATTGATCATGGTTTTACCCCGCAGGCCAAAGCGCATATCAAAGGCAGAAGCAAATTCATTACCACCACCGCCAACACGCCCTGCAATCTTGGCAACGGTGGCTTTGTTCATGGTGCGGACTCTCTCGCACATCTGATGAAACGGGTTCAGTGTTTCGGACCGTTGTGGCGGAAAGTCAACAGGCATTGCTAACAGCGTTTCTATGTCGAAGTGCGCGATAAAGAAATCGGGGTCGGCACTCTCCATCACCAGCACACTGACAGCGGGGTCTTCAGCGACTTCAGTGGTGAAATTGACCAGATCCATATACAACGCGGGCGTCATTACGTTGACCGGCGGGTTGGAAATGGTGGCCGTCAGAATTCTGCCTTCCTGTCTGACGAGCAGGGTTTGGTAGTCATAGCTCATATGCTTTCAGCCCTGGTTTATTATGCGATTCTGATTCCGGGTCAGACGGCGTTTCCTGCGATAAGGAAACACATCCATCACTTTGTTATTGCGAATGTTATCCTGCATTTCCTTCCAGAATTCAATGTCGTACAGATCCTCGTGATTCTCACTGAAGACCTCCCGTAATTGCGCATTATTGAGCAGGAAGGTCCGGAATTCTTCCGGAAACACATCATTGGCTTCGACGGAGTACCAGGGTTCAGCACCGTACTGATCCTCCGGATGGTCTGACTTTGGAATCTCACGGAAGTTAACGTCTGTCAGATAACAAATCTCGTCATAGTCGTAAAACACCACCCGGCCATGGCGGGTGACGCCGAAGTTCTTCAGTAACATGTCACCGGGGAAAATATTCGCAGCCGCCAGTTGCTTGATGGCATTACCGTATTCGTCCATGACCTGCTGCAGCTCAAAGTCGCTTTTGCCATCGATATACAGGTTCAGTGGCGTCATCAGACGTTCGGTGTACAGGTGACTGATGATAACTTCGTCTTCAGTCAGCGTCACCGAGGACGCGCACACCTTCAGTAGCTCCGTCAGCACCTCTTCCGAAAAACGTTCGCGGGGAAATACAAAGTTGGTAAATTCCTGCGTATCTGCCATGCGACCGACCCGGTCATGGGTCTTTACCAGATAATAAGCTTCCCGTACCTGTTCGCGGGTCACGGACTTGGTCGGGGCGAAACGGTCTTTGATAACCTTGAACACCACCTGATAGGACGGCAGAGTGAACACGCACATCACCAGCCCTTTGATACCTTCGGCAATCCGGAACTGATCATCAGATTCTTCCAGATGACTGAGAAATCCACGGTAAAACTCGGTCTTTCCATGTTTGTAATAGCCGACGGAGGTATACAGTTCCCAGATTTTCTTTTTCGGTAACAACTGTTTGAGGAAATCCACCAGCGCCGAAGGATAGTCGGTATCGACCATGAAGTAGGCACGGGTAAAGCTGAAAATGATACTAAGGTCACTGTCAGTCCAGATGACCGTATCGACATAGAGACTGCCCGGTGCCCCTTCCCCATCGTTGTGTATGGGAATGGCAATGGGAAAATCATGTTCGCCAAGGAACATCCGCCCGACCAGATAGGCACCCTTGTTGCGGTAGAACACCGGCGTCAGCATTTCAAAGCTGACTTCCTGTGCACCCCGCAGCAAGGGAATCGATTCGCGCATCACGTCTACCATCAGCCCCACACATTCTTCCTTGTCGAGCCAGGGCACATCAAAACTGTAACTGTCCAGAACCTCCCGCAGCAGCTTTGACAGGTCGTAAGACGGCCCGAAGAGCCGGGTCAGCGACATATCTGTCTTGCGGCGGCCATGAATGGGTTCGGTCACAAAGGCATTGCTGTCATTAAGAAAGTGACCGGTCCAGGTTTTTCTGAACACGGTATTGAACACTGTTTCTGCCAGATCAAAATCCGGGCGACGCTGTATCAGGGTCTGATATTCCCGCTTCAGCGCCGGCCAGTCTTCCACCGGAATGCTGGCAAGGTCGTCTTTGAGTTCGTCCAGCAGCCTGCGGGTAAAGGCGTTATAAAGCGCTATGCGTTCCATGGCTGCCTGCTGGGAACCCTGCCAGTCAGCCTGCTCAAAGCGTACCCGGGCACCACGGGTTATATCCCTGAACCGGTCGCGGTAGTCATCGAACCCGCTCAGGATTCTCTCGCAGATCTGCCTGGCATGCTGTACATCGATTGACATGGGTAATCAGAGATCCTTCAGCGATTTGCCGGCATTTTCCTGAATTCTGTCGGTATTCCAGAAATCCCCGAATAAAAACGACCGCGGACAGTGCAGGTAGGCTTCTTCGATCTCGATGCGGATGCCCTGCACAATATGGGCATTCTTATCAGGGTGGCTCACCTCTGGCTGCAGCCCGGCTGCTGCCACTTCCTCTGCCTCCATGACCGTCACCCGGCCATTAACCCGGGCCGTCACATTCATACCCGGAATCATGAATACGAGGCCTGTGTGCGGGTTAGTGGCGAAATTGGCATAGCCCTGAAACAAACGATTACCGCCAATATCGGGAATCAGCAGGGTCCGGTCGTCCAGAATTCTGACGAAACCGGGTTTGCCGCCCTTAGGTGACGCGTCACAGTGGCCCTGACTGTCAGCACTGGCCATCACCAGCATCGGAGACTGTTCAATAAAGGCGCGTACCACGGGCTCCAGATAGGGTTTGATCTTGTTGACTGCGGCCGGGTGGATACCCCCTTCGCGGGTCCTGATTGTCTCCAGTCTGTCCATCTTCCGGCTCCGTTAAATTTAAGGCTGACAGGGTTTAGGTAGTGTGCTGGAACATTACCTGACCGATCGGTGAATGTCCCTCGTCAGCAGAAATTTTCCGGCAACCCTTGCACTTGATGGTGCAGTGCATATAATTGCCCTCTCAATTTGGTCTGACCAAAATGGACAGACCATTATGGACAGACCATTATGGTATGTCCAAAGTAATTAATGACTATCACCCAAACTTATGAGCGAAGAAGTTAACCATAACGCAACCATAACCCGGGCCGAGGAAATCACTGCCATTCTGCGGGATGAGATTCTGACCGGACAGTACCGGCCCGGCGAGCGACTGCCCTCGGAACGGGAACTGGCAGCCCGGTTTGAAAGTAATCGTGGTGCTGTCCGTGAATCCCTTAAGAAGCTCGAGGAAATTGGCATTGCCAGTATCAAACCCGGTGGCGTCCGTGTGGTTCCCCTGGAAGAAGCAACCCTGTCGGTGCTGGCACCCATGCTGGACCTTCAGAGCGGACAGGATTGCAGCCTTTTCTGTCACACCCTCGAAGTCACCGGTGCACTGATCGGTCTGTCCGCCAGATCCGCCGTCACTCAGGCAACCAGGGAACAACTGTCCGCCATGATCGGGTGCGTAGAGCGCATGCTGGCCTCGCCTTCAGACCCCGACTTGCAGTCTGATGCCTGGCGCACGCTGGCCCGTATGCTGACAGAGATCAACAACAACCTGGTGCTGCGCTTAATCATGAACGGATTACGACTGCAGTTTGAGAGCCGGCAGAAACCCGGTGGTCCACCGCTGCAACTGGACATTTCAGAGCAACAAACCATTCTTTCAGCACTGAAAGACAGTCTGGCCACAAGAAATGCCGACCAGGTGGCAAGCTGCATCAACCAACATTTCGATTTGCTGCGTACAACCCTTGAAGACTATTACGCTGCCGATCCACAAAACAGGAGCCAAGCCAATGTCTAACATCATTAAAGGCCTGATCACCGTCGCTGTACTGTTCGCAGCGGTCGTTATGGCCTATGGCCTGGTTGTAACTGCTCCTGCGCCCAAACAGGTTGAGCCAGAAGAAGTCGCCACAGCTATCAGGGTCATGACGATCAATCAGGAAACCGTCAGACTGACAGTTCGCTCTCAGGGCACGGTGACCCCGCTGACAGAAAGTGACCTGATTCCGGAGGTCTCAGGTAAGGTTGAGTGGATATCTCCGAATCTGGTTGCCGGTGGTTATTTCACCGAAAACGAAAAGTTGCTCAAAATTGACGACCGTGACTATCGCACAGCAGTCGACCGCGGTCGCGCCGCTGTAGACCGTGCTGGTGCTGAAGAACAGCATGCACGCTTTGAACTCGGTCGTCTGCAGGAACTGGTGAAGAAAAAACTGACCAGCCAGTCCAGCCTTGAGTCCGCTATCCGTGCGGAGCGCATAGCTTCAGCAGCCCGCACCGAAGCAGAACTGGCACTGAAGCAGGCGGAAAGAGACCTGCTGCGAACTGAGATTCGCGCGCCCTACGCAGGCTTCGTTCGCTCCAAGCGGGTTGACCAGGGTCAGTTCGTCTCCCGTGGTACGCCGGTTGCCTCTGTTTATTCCGGCGATGCCGTCGAAGTACGGCTGCCACTGGCAGACCGGCAGCTGGCGTATCTGAATCTGCCGCTGGGACATCGCGGTGCCATTGCACCTGAACAGCAGGCAGACGTTACCCTGTCTACTAACTATGGGGGGCAGGAATATAGCTGGAAAGGCAAACTGGTCAGAACCGAAGCCGAGATTGATGCGCGAAGCCGGATGGTGAATGCCGTTGCCCGGGTGACCCGTGATGACGACCATCAGGGTCCTTTCCTGCCGGTTGGCCTCTTTGTAAACGCCACTATTGAGGGGCGGGAAATTGATAATCTGGTGGTACTGCCAAGGGCAGCCCTGCGCAACCAGAATCAGGTACTGGTGGTCGACGCCGACAACCGCTTGCGTTACCGGGAAGTTGAACTGCTGCGCTTTGACAAAGACGAAGTCTACATTCAGGCGGGTCTGAAACCCGGAGAGAAGGTCAATTTGTCCCCAATACAAACGGTGATTGATGGCATGCGGGTCAAGCTGGTAGCCAGCGGCCAGTCCTGAAGCGAAACGGAGTCGAATCATGCACAGAGCCATTGAATGGTTTGTCGACAACCCTGTCGCAGCTAACCTGATGATGTTTATCTTTCTGGTGGGTGGAGCCTTCAGTCTGATGACCATGCACAAGGAAGAGTTCCCCAACATTCAACCGGGCATCGTGCAGGTGACGGTACCCTATCTGGGTGCAGCGCCGGAAGAAGTTGAACAGGCCGTCTGTGTTCGGATCGAAGAGGCGATCGACGGTACTGACGGTATGGACAAGGTGCGCAGCACCGCCGCCGAGGGAATCTGTATCGTCACGATTGAACTGGATACAGAATCGGACTACAGCGCCGTCCTCAATGACATCAAGAGCAAGGTTGATGGCATCAACACCTTCCCCCGGGAAACAGAGAAACCTTCTGTCGCCATGATGCAGTTCCGTGGCCAGACCATCGTCGTCGCCCTGTCAGGCAATACTGACGAGGCCACGCTGAAGCGCCTGGCTGAAGGTATTCGTGATGATATTGCTGACCTGGACGATGTCTCACAGGTCTCAGTCAACTATGTACGCCCCTATGAAATCTCCATTGAAGTCAGTGAAAACACCCTGCGTCAGTATGGCCTGACGCTGTCTGATGTGGCCACCGCGATTCAGCGTTCCTCCCTGGATCTGCCCGGTGGCTCTATCAAGACTGACGGTGGTGAAGTGTTGCTGCGCAGTAAGGGGCAGGCCTATCGTGGCGAAGAATTTGAAGACATTGTGGTCCTGACCCGTCCGGATGGCACCAACCTGACCGTCGCGGACATCGCCACAGTCAGAGATGACTTCGAAGAAGGATTTCTCAGCGCGAAGTTCAACGGTGAACGGGCGGCGATGATCACGGTTTATCGCGTCGGGGAAGAAGACACGATTACTTCTTCCCAGGCAGTCAAGGACTACATTGAACGCGCCAGAACCAGGCTGCCGGCTGGCTTATCGCTGACAGTATGGATTGACGAATCAGTATCCCTTGGCCGCCGGATCGAAGCGCTGACCTCGAATGCCTGGGCAGGCCTGGCACTGGTGCTGGTCATTCTCGCGCTGTTCCTGCGCTTTAAGGTTGCCATGTGGGTCGCCGCAGGTATCCCGATTGCGGTGCTGGGTGCCCTATGGATGTTTCCGGCGGTCGGCATCAATATCAGCTCACTGACTGTGCTGGCCTTTATTCTGGTACTGGGTATCGTCGTGGATGATGCCATCGTTGTGGGTGAGCGCATCTACAGTCATGAAACCACTGACCGTACCCATCGTGAAGCGGCAATCGAAGGAACTATCGAGGTTTCTGTGCCGGTCATCTTTGGCGTGCTGACCACCATCGCCGCCTTCCTGCCGATTCTGTTTCTGGCGGGTCGCATGGGTTCTTTCTTTTCCATCATCGGCTATGTAGTCATCCTGTGTCTCATCTTCAGCGTTCTCGAATCCCAGCTGATCCTGCCTTCTCATCTGGCTCACCGGAAGACGGAAGGCTACTTCATGAGTGGCACGCCACTGGTCAGATACTGGCTGAAAGTTCAGACCCGGCTCGCGGCCGGCCTCGAATGGATTGCCAATAAGGTGTACTACAACTTTCTGGTTCGTTCACTGGAGTGGCGCTGGGTTACCTGGGCGATTGCTACCGGCGTGCTGGTACTTGCCATTGCCCTCATCGCCAGCGGCCGTGTGGTGTTTCAGTTCTTCCCGGCGGTGGAAGGTGATCAGATTTATGCCACGCTGAATATGCCAGAAGGTATCAACGTTGAGCTCACCCAGAATGGTGCCAGCAGAATCGAGCAGGCGGCATATGAGTTGGGTGCGCAGCTTGATCGCGAACTGAACATGCCTGAGGGCAAGCACGTCATCACCGGTGTGTTTGCTTCCATCGGATCCAACGCTGCCCGTAGTAACGGACCAGTGCGGCAAACAGCGGGTGGTAGTCATCTGGCGGAAGTCGTGGTCAAACTCGTGCCCATCGAAGAGCGCAATGGCCTGACGGCGACTGAGATTGCTGACCGCTGGCGGATAAAAACCGGCGATATCCCCGATGCCATTGAACTGAACTTCAACTCCAATTCCTTCAGTGCCGGCAATCCGATTCAGATTCAGCTGAAAGGCCGCGATGTTGAACAACTGCGTAAAGCCGCGGCAGAGTTACGGGAAGAGCTGGCTCGCTACCCGGGCGTCATCGATCTGGCTGATTCTTTCCGCGCCGGCAAGCAGGAAGTAAAACTGAATATTCTGCCGGAGGCAAAGCCTCTCGGGCTGACCCTGAATGATCTGGCAAGGCAGGTCAGGCAGGCGTTTTATGGCGAAGAAGCGCAGCGAATCCAGCGTGGAACCGACGACGTGCGGGTCATGGTACGGTATCCCGAAGATGAACGACGCTCTGTCGGGAATCTTGAAGATATGCGCATCCGCACCCGTGACGGTGCAGAGGTGCCTTTCCTGTCTGTTGCCGACACTCAGTACGGTAAGGGTTATTCATCCATCAGCCGGGAAGACAAACAACGGGTGGTCAACGTTACCGGCGATGTGAACCGCGCGGTGGTTCTTCCGGAAGAAGTGATGGCGGCTATGCAGAAATTTCTGTGTGTAGACGGCAGTAGTTTCGGCAACCCTAAAAACCGCTGTCACAGCGACAAGTATCCCGGGGTCACCTTCTCACTGGGAGGTGAACAGGAAGAACGCTCTAAGGCCATGGGCAGTATTGCGACCAACAGCC
>JAGRIO010000228.1:5226-6320 GCA_020443225.1 Pseudomonadales bacterium | reverse complement strand
CCAAATCGGAATTTCTCGCCAACATGAGTCATGAAATCCGTACGCCAATGAACGGGGTGATCGGCATGACTTCGCTGTTGCTGGAAAGCGAATTGCCTGAGCGGGAACGTAGCTATCTCGAAGTGATCCGCAACAGCGGCGAGTCACTGCTGACCATTATCAATGAGATTCTGGATTTCTCTAAACTTGAGGCCGGCATCATCGAACTTGAGGAAAGCCAGTTCAGTCTTGAACAGATTCTCTCAGATGCACTGGAAGTCGTGTCGCCGCAGGCTGACTACAAGGGCCTGAAGCTTTACCTGCAGTTGCCGGTCTTTCCCGTCAGACACTTTACCGGCGATCCCAGCCGGTTGCGTCAGGTGCTGGTGAATCTGCTGTCCAATGCGGTGAAGTTTACGCCAGGGGGTTCTGTCACTTTGCGGGTCAGTGGAATGGTCATCCCCGAAAAGAACGTCGTCCTGCACTTCGATGTGGAAGACACCGGCATCGGCATTGCCCCCGCAGCCATCGTCAATCTGTTTGATCCTTTCGTTCAGGAGGATTCTTCCACAACCCGGAAGTTCGGTGGTACCGGTCTGGGTCTGGCGATTTCGCAGGAGATCGTCAAAGCCATGGGCGGTGAAATCGTCGTAGATAGTCAGCCCGGTGAAGGTTCACGGTTCAGTTTCGGTATTGCGATGATGGCGGGCGAAGGCTTCTACCGGACCCTGCTGTCCAGGGAGGAACGCAGAGTCGCGCTTATCAGCAGAGATCCGCAGCTGTCTTATGCCCTGCAGGTCATGATCAGTAGTTTCGGCGGACAACTGGATTGCCTGAAAACCTTAGACCAGTTTGAGGCCAGTGCCGGTTACACCAGTTTGTTTGTCGATGCTGATGCGCTGACCCGATCTGAAGTAGAACGGATGCTGGTGTCGGTAACGGTAGTAAAGGTTATTCTGCTGGGCAATCTTGCCCGCCGGTCTGTTTTCCCTGCCAATGTCACCTGGGTGAGAACACCGCTGCGACCACGGGAGGTCTACAGCTCGCTGATCAGCACTGATGAAGCTGATGAGACTGGCATCAGTACTGGTGAGGAGCGCAAGAGCTTCAGCCAC
>JAGRIO010000228.1:0-5216 GCA_020443225.1 Pseudomonadales bacterium | reverse complement strand
GCTGCTGGCAGAGGACAACATTGTCAATCAGAAGGTCGCCCAGCAGATGCTGCTTAAGCTGGGTTGTCAGGCGGATATCGCTCAGAACGGTAAGGAAACGGTCCATCTTCTGCATCAACGTGACTATGATCTGGTATTTATGGATGTGCAGATGCCAGAGCTTGATGGGTTGGAAGCCACCCGGCAAATCCGCACCCTCCCAGCACTCCATCAACCTTATATTATCGCCATGACTGCCAATGCCATGATGGAAGACAGATCCACCTGTGCAGAAGCCGGGATGGATGACTTCATTGCCAAACCCGTGCGCATTGGTGATGTCTCGGCAGCGCTGAGTCGTGCTGATCAGCATTTACAGCAACACTGAGGCCATCAGACAGCCGGTTGCACCGGAAGTTGGTGACCGCTAAGCTACAGGCGTCGCGCAGGCGCATCAGTCCTTTTCTTATCAGTCATGGCCGCGCCTAAACAGACGTTACTGAACTGCGTCAACTACGGGCAAAAAACATCTGCCAGTGGTTCTGTCGCACAGCAACCAACAATAATCAGGAAGGCTCTCTATGGCTCGTCGGTTTATCGATCTATCTATCTATCTTGAAAACGATGTGATTTCTGATCCGCCCGGTTCAACGCCTTCCATCACCTATGTTGATCACAAACAGAGTGTCGAATCTCTGGCTTCGTTCTTTCCGGGCCTTACTGCGGGCGATTTACCCGACGGCGAAGCGTGGGCGGTGGAGCTGATCAGACTCAGCACTCACAACGGTACGCACCTTGACGCGCCTTACCATTTTCACTCCACCATGAACAATGGCGAAAGAGCCAGCACCATTGATGAGATTCCTCTGGAATGGTGTTTTCAGGATGGCGTTAAACTGGATTTTCGCGACCGCCCCGATGGCCATGTAATATCAGCCGATGAAGTTCGCGCAGAACTGGCACGAATCAATTACACGCTGAAACCCCTGGACATTGTGGTAGTGAATACTGCCGCTGGAGCCCGCTACGGTTCCGATGACTACGTCTCTGCCGGCTGCGGTATGGGGCGGGATGCCACTATTTATTTACTGGAGCAGGGCGTGCGAATAACCGGCACCGATGGTTGGAGCTGGGATGCGCCGTTTGTGCATACCCGTGAGAAGTATCTGGAAACGGGTGATGCCAGTCTCATCTGGGAAGGTCATAAAGCTGGCAGGGAGATAGGTTACTGCCATCTTGAGAAACTCCATAACCTTGAGGTTCTGCCTCCCTATGGATTCACCATCTCTTGTTTTCCCCATAAGATTCGCGCGGCTTCAGCTGGCTGGACCCGCGCGGTTGCCATACTTGACGACTGATCTGCAGGCCGCTATTCCGTCTGCAGGTGAGCACTGGGACCGCCTTCGGCATCGGTAATCAACAGGTCGTATTCAAAACTCACGAGATGATGCCGGCCTTCGCTGCCATTGGTATGAATG
This sequence comes from Pseudomonadales bacterium, assembly GCA_020443225.1. Lineage (GTDB taxonomy): Bacteria > Pseudomonadota > Gammaproteobacteria > Pseudomonadales > Azotimanducaceae > UBA4582. Next base: position 3,759 of record JAGRIO010000228.1, on the reverse strand, counting down.
GCGAACGCCATGGGAAATTTGCCCGGCTGCAGGCTGATGCCTGGTCCGCTGGTGCGCAGCGGTCGGGAGATGATGAGCTCATCACCCTGTAAAGTTACCGTACTATTGTCAGCGGCCAGTTCATGTCGTTCATCCAGCAGGTACTCCCGCTGTAGTGTCGCCTTATTCCCGGCAACGCTGACACGAAGCAGTTCCATAAACTGTTCCTCCTGAATCAGGCGTTGCAGTGATTCTGCATCTACCAGCGTCGTACCACCGCCGGTGCGACTTAGTTTAGGTCTGGATGCTGGCAGATACTTTTCCAGCCCCGCGTCCGCAGGCATACCTTTGTTGTCACGGTGACAAGCTCCCCAGCAACCGGCTCTTGCAGCTTCCTTAAGGCTTTCGTTAGCCAGCATCAGAGTCAGCGTGAAATCCTTGCCTTTGATCGCTGCAGGAATCTGAGTGGTAAATGTCAGGGTTTCAGGATTGATGGCAAACGCGGTGCTGAGCACCAGATGGGCAGGGCCGCTGGTATTCGCGGCATCAGGCTCCAGCGGGCTGCCCGCCATAATGCCGGCGCCCATTTCCGCCTCCTCACCACCCTGACAGTCCCGGCACAGGGTTCCCTGGCGGAACTTCTTCGCCCCTTCATGATCTGACGGCGTCAGTATCCACTCCCAGGCAGACTGGCCGGGATGAAACAGGGTGACTTCCTGCGCCTGGGTAACTGCGGACCAGGTGATAACATTTGCTGCCAGCACCAGCGCAGTCAGCCATGAGGGATGAGTCTTCAGAAAGGGCATAGCAGGTTCCTGATAACAGTCGTTACAGGTTAAAGCATAACCGACCAGAAGCGTGGATTCATGCATCCAGATCAAAGGTTTTGATCAGGCAGCGGGTGTGGGTCACCGCATGCAGAAGCAGCTCTTCCTTAGCCGGACTTCGCAGCCAGCTGCTTGCCTGTAGACGGGTTGTGCCATCAGTCAGTGTGCCCGACAACATCAGGATTTCGTATTGCCGCAGCGCTTGCGGGAATGTCACCTTTTCGTCCGCTTCAAGATCCAGCAGCCGGACGGTCTCCGGGCCATGCTGATGCAGCGGGCTGACCGGTGAGGTCAGGGTGTCGACAGAAAACTGTCGCCGGTCATCCTGCGAGAATTGCCACAGTTTCACAAAGATCGTGCAACCGGGATCACTATAGGGTTTATGTGTTGTGCCAATGGGATTGCGAACATAGGTGCCTGCAGGATAGTCGCCATGTTCGTCGGAAAATACGCCTTCGAGCACAAGGAACTCTTCGCCGCCATCGTGTGTGTGGGGAGAAAAGTAGCTGCCAGGCTGATAGCGCACTATGCTGGTGGCATGCCCCGATTCGGCACCGATCCGGTCCAGCATTTTGCGCTCGACCCCCGCCATGGGAGACGGCACCCAGGGGGCAGCCGCGGTGTTGATATGAACCCGTTGACTGAAATCAGCATTGATCAGCATAAGCCTGACGTCTTTAGTTGCGGCCGATCATTCTGGGTGAGACTGTGATGATGCTCAAGTGCTTTGATTGAACGTCAACGGGTTCAGATTCTAAAATCGTCCTCTTCATCAGGTTCCGGTTGCGGGTAATCATGGGCGATACCCTGATGGCAATCGATGCAGGTTTTCCCTTCCCCGATGGCTTCTTTATGGCCCATCTGGGCCGGGCGTCGCTGCAATGATGTCTGGGTCAGTACATTTACATGGCAGCTACGGCAGTTAGCTGAATCATTGCCGCGCATTCTTTCATGCACCCGTGCGATCATCTGGGGTTTGTAAGCTGCGTATTTTTCCGGCGTATCGATGGTGCCGAGGATGTGATGATACACCTCCCGGGCAGCTTCTATCTTGCGTACCATTTTCGGTACAAATTCATGAGGAACATGACAATCAGAACAGGTTGCCTCAATGCCGGAACGGTTGCTGGCATGAATCCTTTCCCGTGATTCAGCGTAGCTGAACGCCTCCATTTCATGGCAGGAGGTGCAGAACGACTGGGTACTGGTGGCTTCGAGTGTCTGGTCAAAAGTCACCAGTGCCAGGGCGCCAGCGACACCGCCGGTTGCCAGCAGTATCCATGCGGCATAACCGGATGCAGGTGATGTCAGAAAGCGCCAGACTTTTTTCAGGGTATCCATCTGTGTTGCTCCTTGTTGCGCTGCTGGTTAGTCGCTGAGACCGTGTATCACACCGATATCAGCGGTGCGACCCGGACCGTGGCAAATGCTGCAGGATTCGCTGTTGGCAGAAGTTTCGGTGGCGATAAAGTCGCCGCCATTCTGTTCCATGTGGGTTCTGGCCAGCGCTGAGTCATGACAGGAACTGCATACGGAGCTCGCCGCTGACACCATCACATCGTCACTGTAAACAGCTTCATCTGCGCCGCTATCCCAGGTGGAGGCCAGCACACCGGCTGCCAGTGGTAGCTGCCAGGAATTGCCCTCGTGACAGGATGTGCAGTTGGACAGGTTGCCGGGAAAGTGAACCGTTGTGGTATCAAATATGTTGTTGCCAACGCTGTAAGGGGTATCCCTGTAGGCGGCGGCATGAATGCCATGGATCATGTATTTGAAATCCAGTGGTTTCTTATCACTGCTGGCAAGCCTTGGGTTGTGACAGCCCTGACAGCCTGCTTCCGTATTAGTCCGATTGCCGCCATGAGCTGCGAGTTGACCATGACAGTTGTTGCATTTCTGCTGGCTGACAACCTGACGGCGTGGTACTGCCGTAGCATCAGTAATTGGAAAGTACATGGGCTCAGTAACCAGCGGTATAAGTTCTGCATCACCATTGAACCGGCCTTCAAAAATCAGCATGCCTGAACCGGTGGCAGTTGCAGGGACCGGTGCCGCTGCGGTGAGGTTCCAGCTACCGTCGCCGTTATCGGTTGCCAGTGTCGGCGCATCGGTGCGGCTGTAGCTGGCAGAGCCTGAGTCGTGGTTAGTGTAGTCGCTGGTGCTCCAGGCCAGTGCTGCCCGCAGCCGGTTGATGACTGGTCCCTTAACATCCACGGGTGCACTGGCAGCATTGGGACTGGTCAGTGAAAAGCGTATGACGGGTGTTTCTCCCGGAGCAGTATTGCTGAGTGAGAGTATCTGCAGGCTGAAGTCGCCGGATTCCGCCAGCGCCTCGGGGTAGTGTGCAGCACTGATACTACCTGCAACACCGCCCGGATTATGACAGCTCTGGCAGCCACTGTTATCGGTCTGTCCTCCCTGATGCAGGGCGAAATCCAGATCGTCATGGCAGGCGCCACAAGCTTCCATGGTGGGCACTTCCGCCCAGCTGTCACCCTGACTGGTCAGGTTTGCTGTGGACCCTGGCAGGGATGCGGTTGCAGTGCCTGCATGACACCAGCTGCAGTTCCTGATGTCCCGGGGATATCCGAGTTCACTGTAGTCGTGCAGGCTGTCCCGGAACCCGTAGATCTGATAAGGCGTTCCGGCGATAACGCTGGGCAGATCCTTACCGCGGTGAATTTTGTGGATCATCACTTTGAAATCAATGCTGGCCAGGGCGTTAGGCTCTGATGAATCTGCATTGTGGCAGACTACACACAGCTGAGTTTCAACCCGGCCGCCGCCATGGAGTGCCAGCGGGTCGTGACAGCTATTGCAGGTTTCGGTAGTCACGATTTCCCGGGTGACGATGCCGCTGGTGGCACCGGTGGCGGGTACCCAGTCATAGTAAGGATTCAGCACCGGGCCGCCGCTGAACTGAATAGCAACTCGATGGGTCAGGGCTGGTTCA
>JAGRIO010000227.1 GCA_020443225.1 Pseudomonadales bacterium | reverse complement strand
GCCACCTTAACGATCTTCCAGTTCTTGAGGATATATTCATGTATTTCGGCCTTGATCCAGTGCACGGCAAAGGACACCAGGCGCACTTTATGATCCAGACTGAACTTCTTCACGGATTTCATGAGGCCGACATTGCCCTGCTGAATCAGATCTTCCAGAGGCAAGCCATAACCAGTGTAGGAACGGGCGATATAGGCAACATAACGCAGGTGCGACAAGATGATTGTTCTGGCGGCATCCAGATCATCGTGTTGCTGAAACCGCAGGAACAGGCTTTCTTCCTCTTCCTGGGTCAGTACCGGAATCTGCTGAATCGAATCCATGTAGCTTTGCAGGCTACCGGAACTCAATGCGGGCAGTTGCTGGTAAGTTGTCAATGTGCTCATTCAAGCCTCCTGGAAAATTTCATCTAAAGCAACGAATTGTTTTACGTTACAAATACTTAGAGTCAATTTCTGAACCGATGTTCCCTTTAATAAGGCCATTAAAGGGCAATTCAAGCGACTTTGTGAAAAAAATTTGATTCGGATCAAACCCTGCGCGATGCCGGTAACTGACCCATTGCTGAGACGCCGGACAATGCGCTAAGTTCCTCGTCGGGATCACATCTGCCGGAACAGGTGGCTGTAAGTGTCACTGACTTTCAGGGTCTGCGCGCTACCCCGCAGATGCAGCGTATAGCGCCCGCGAAAATCCTTTCTGGCAACTTCAATATAGGCCAGATTGACCAGACTCGACCGGTGAACCCGCCAGAACCGCGTCGGATCAAGGGTCTGTTCGAGTTCACGGATGGTTTTACGAATAATGAATTCACCCTCGCTGGTGTAAACCGAGGTGTACTTATGATCGGCCTGGAAGTACATGACTTCATCTACCGGCACGATGGAAACCTGATTACCCCGACCTACTCTCAGCCATTGCAGCCAGGCTGGCTGACTCTCACTCAGCTGGCGCGAGAGCTGACTGCCAAGCTGTTCGATCAGGGCCGCCATATCACGGCTTTCCCGGGCCGGTGACAAGGTAAGGCGGGCAATGGTCTTCTCCAGGCGTGCTTCGTCCAGCGGCTTCAGCAGGTAATCCACAGCAGCATTCTCGAAGGCTTCGATGGCATATTCATCATAGGCAGTAACAAACACAACCCGGGTTGCCCCATTAATCCGGGCGGCCACTTCAAGCCCGGTCAGCCCCGGCATTCTAATATCCAGAAACGCCACATCAGGCTGCCCGGCTTCGATCAGTTGCAATGCTTCCCGACCATTTGCGGCCTCGCCGACCACACGAATAGCTGGCGCCAGACTGGCCAGTGAACGCGCCAGGTGACTACGCAGATTAGGTTCGTCATCAGCGATCACTGCTGTCAGTGTTTTGTTCATCGGGGTACCCCCTGAAGGGTTGCAGGCAGATCTTCACCGGCTTCAGCAGGCACCGTCACCGTTACGATAAGGCCATGGGGTTCATTGTCAGACAGCGTCACGGTTCCACGCTCACCGTAAAGCGTGGCCAGCCTTTCGCGGATATTGCGGAAACCGATGCCGTGACCAGCGTGGCTACTGTTACCCAATCCGACACCTGTATCGGCGATACGGAAGATCAGCGTACCAGCAGATTCACTGACATCGATATCCACCCGACCACCCTCTTCGCGGGTTTCCAGACCATGGACAACGGCATTTTCTACCAGCGGCTGGATAATGAGCGGCGGGATTCGTACAGCTTCGTCATGGACATTGACCGTGAGTGACCATTGCAAGCGCTCCCCCATGCGGATTTCGTTGATGGAGAGATAATTACGCACCAGTTCCAGCTCATCCCGCAGGGTACACCAGATAGAGTTCCCCCGGCGCAGGGCCACCCGTAACAGCCCGGTCAATTGTTGCAGCATGCGGTCCGCAGACTTCTGATCGGTAGACATCAGGCTCTGAATGTTCGACAGGGTATTGAACAGAAAATGTGGTTCAATCTGCGATTGCAGTGCCAGCAACCGCGCCTGGGCCAGATTCTTTTCATTTTCCAGCCGGTTGAATTCCTCCCGGCGCAGGGCCTCGCGCATCTCCATCATGGTGTAATAGGAATAAAACACATAGGACGCTACTACTGCGATCACCATACTGGAAAAGGATGAAGCCCAGTCAGCAAAGATTCGCGCCAGCGGATAACCCAGAATCAGCCCCGCCAGACACAACCCTGTCACTACACCACCGGGAATGGCCAGCAGGTAGACCCGCAGGACACTGGTTCTGTTCCGGGAAAACTGCAGCAGCAGGCTGAACAGACCATGGACACTGAACCCGATACAGAGCGAAAACGTGAGATGATCGAGGAACGGGTCATTGGTCCCTACCCACAACAACACGGCGATCAGCGTGCAGATAAGCAGGGTAAAGGCGATATCACGGGGTTCAATACGTACCGTGATTCCGAGGCGTGCCCGCAAGTCAGAGGTCTGTGTCAAGGTTACGTGGGCTCATTGACGGTGAGCGCCCATTATGAAAAGCGTTGCAAGCGGATGGAAGTCATGAATGACGGTATGGGAAATAGGCAGCCAGAACAGGCAAACCGGCGATGAACCAGACAAAAGCAGCAAAGAGACCGGGTGGCTGAAGCCACCCGGCGTCAATCTCAGGTGAGGATATGCGCGAGCACGATGAGAAATACGGTGAGGGCGCCAAACCCACCCATCGTCCATGCCAGACTTCTTACAGTCTTACTGTCTTCGCCTTCAAAAATACTCATGTCACAGTCTCCGTCGGGTTTATTATTCTGACCCGACAAATTTAATGATTTCCCGGTTGGGGTCAATCCTTTAGAGGTCCGGTCCGTCAATCTTTTCCCGGCTGGCGGACAAAGGCTGCTGCCTCTTGATGCCACCCTGTCAAACCGCTAACCTGCCGCCTCACTCTAAAACCAGCATCATTTTATGAAGGTCACGGACATTTCCTGGGAAAACTGGCAAGCGGATGTCATCGCGACACTGCTGTTTGTTCAGCATCAGGGGAAGGTGTTGCTGATCAGGAAAAAGCGCGGTCTGGGCGCAGGAAAAATCAATGGCCCGGGCGGCAAGACTGAGCCCGGTGAAGCGCCACGGGATTGCGCCATTCGCGAAACGCAGGAAGAACTGCAGATTGACCCGTTGAACGTGGTCTACCGGGGAGAACTGTTTTTTCATGCGGAAGACGAAATGCCAAAAATTCACGGCTATATTTACGTAGCGAGCGACTACAACGGCACTCCCACTGAGACCGATGAAGCCATTCCCCTGTGGTTTGCGCCACAGGATATCCCCTACCATGAAATGTGGGAAGACGATCAGTACTGGTTGCCCCAGGTTCTCGCCGGCAAAACCATGAAAGGCTGGTTTACCTTTGAAGGCGAAGCGCTGCTGGACTATCGCATTGAGGAGGCCGCGGAGAAATCAGATGTATGAAGTACCAAAAATCCCCGTAAAAATAGAAATCACCCTGACTAATGACGAAACCATACCCGGTATGCTGTTTGTGACTCAGGACGTGATTTCTCCTGCCGGCAACCCACTGATAGAGGATTTATTCAATAACGAAGAGGACAACTTCGTATCCTTTCAGAGTGACGCTGGCGCTTTCCGGCTGATTAATAAAGAGCACATCCTGTTCCTGGAGACCAATCAGACCGATGAAGAGATCAAGTCCCAGACGCCTCATGAGCCTAAGTCACTGATCATCCACTTCGCCAACGACCATACCCTGTTTGGCATGATGTACCCGACTCAGGTCGAGGAGCTGCGGGTCTCTGACCTGTTGAACCAGAAAGGCGATTTTCTCACCCTGTACCGTCAGGGTCGTAAGTTTGTGGTGAACAGGCGACTGATTATTTACGTTAATGCTAACTAGCGAGTCGCAGCATCATTCGGTGACCGAGAGTCGTCCATGGTGCGCACCAGGTTCCTGACGCATTTCACGTACCTGCTTGCGCAGCAGTTCATCCATTTGCAGCTGCTGGGTCACCCCGGGTTCAGTGCAGCCGGTACTGGCGCCTGAAGTCAGACAGCGCCCGGATATGACAATGTTGTAGGCCCGCCCTTCCGAGTCCGCCTGCCAGGTAACATCTGCTGACATAGTGAGCACAGACGCGCCTTCGGGCTTGCTCTCACCGTGAAACAGCAGGTAACCGAGCCCAATCGAGAAGAACAGTAACATCACCACAGTTAATCTGGGCAGATCGCCAAATATCCAGTTGCGTTCCAGTTTGCTGGCATGTCTGACCCGGGCCAACTGCCGGATGCGCCGCTCGATGGCAGGGTCAGCCTGAGGCGCGGCTGGCTGCAGGTGTTGCCATTGGGTGCTGACCGGGGCAAATTCCTGTTCGAGTTCCAGATCATCCTCTTCCCAGTGGATGCGGGCATGAGGTTTCATGGCATTGTTCTCCTGTTCAGTTGATCGCGAAGTTTCTGATAGGCATATCGCAACCGGCTCTTTGCGGCTTCAGCGGTAATACCCTGAATAACTGCGATGTCTGCGATGGAAAAACCACACTCCTCGCGCAGATAAAATGCCTGCCGTTGTTCTGGTGGCAAGGTGTCGAGACTGTCCTGCAACTGCTGGCGTTCCTCAGCCTGCTCTGCCTGCTGCTCAGGTGGTACATCGGTGCCACCGAGGTCATCCGCTGATTCTGTCTGATACTGATGCTCCGCGCGGCGGTAGTAGTCTACGAGCCGGTTATGGGCCAGCGTAAACAGCCAGGACCGGAACCGCCCGCGGTGCTGGTAGCTGGCAGCCGAACTGATCACCCGCACCCAGACATCCTGAAACATCTCGTTAGCCTGAGCTTCATGACGGCAGTTCCTGTACAGATAGCTGAACAACGCCTGGCTGTGCCGGTCATACAATTCGTCAAAGGCCTGTGCGCGACCATTCTGCCAGGCCACCAGTAACCCATCGTCATAGCGTTCGTCTGCGCGAAGGTCTGGGGTAGCTTCTGATTTGTGCTGTTCAGTCATAACCATCGCACGGAAAGGATTCGTCAACCTGCGTTTCAGTGTCACTGTTGCCATTGAACCCGCCTTGTCCTGCTCACTTTAACCTGTAAACGTTACGAAGCGTAAAAGGGGTTACTATTGATGAATATCCGGTGACTCGTTAAGGTACCCGCCTGAATCAAGTCATAACTTTCTGAGGCAATCATGGCGAAACTTGAGGTTCATCAGTTCCCCTGTCTGAACGACAACTACGGTTATCTTCTGCATGACAGCGAATCCGGGCTCACCGCAGCAATCGACACTCCCGAAATCGCGCCCATCGAGGCAGCGCTGGCGGCAAAAAACTGGAAGTTGACCCACATATTCAATACCCATCACCACGCCGACCATTCCGGTGGTAACCTGGCGCTGAAAGAAAAATGGCAGTGCACCATTATCGGTTCAGCACCGGATGCTGACCGTATTCCCGGCATAGATATCCGCGTTGCTGACGGAGATGAATTCAACTTCGGCAATCACCGGGTCAGGGTCTTCGACGTTTCCGGCCATACCATCGGTCACATCGCCTTTTACTGCCCGGATGATGACATTCTCTTCAGCGGTGATGCACTGTTCTCCCTGGGTTGTGGCCGGCTGTTCGAAGGCACTCCCGCGCAGATGTGGACCAGCCTGCAGAAACTGATGGATCTGCCAGACGATACGCTGGTGTACTGTGCTCATGAGTACACCCAGGCCAATGCCCGGTTCGCACTGTCTGTTGAACCTGATAACGCTGATTTGCAGGCCCGTGCGGCGGAGATCGATCGCCTCAGAGCTGAAGGCAAACCCACTGTGCCTTCCAGTCTGGGACTGGAAAAAGCTACCAACCCATTCCTGCGACCCGCCAGTCCCGCTCTGCAAAGAACCATTGATATGGAAGGCAGAGACCTGACTGAGGTATTTGCAGAAACCCGCAGTCGCAAGGACACGTTCTAGCGGATCTCTGGCACGCCGCTGGCTCGCAGCGCCGGCAGGTCATGGGATAACAGCACCGTGACCCCCGGCCGCTGATCAAGTGCCTGCAGCCAGCGTCTGGTCTTTTCCAGTTGCTGAAGATTCTCTGGCACCACAAAGCGACTGTAGAACGGCGGTTTGCTGATATTGTGGCGAACGCCGTCAATATGGTTCGCTATGTCCCCTGCAAACACCAGTGTCTGCCTTCCCATGCCCCGGCGCAGATGCGCGATGAATATCTGGCTGCCAGGTGTATGTCCTGCGACCTGCAACATGTAGAGTCCCGGATATCCGGGAACAGACTGCAATAACTCACCCGGTCGCCCCAGCACTATCTGCTCGATACAGCTGGTCTGCGCCAGCATTTCCGCGGCGGCTGAGGTCAGGTAGTTAAC
>JAGRIO010000226.1 GCA_020443225.1 Pseudomonadales bacterium | reverse complement strand
GGCACCATACCTTTTTTTTTTTTTTTTTTAATTTCAGCTTCGGCGATTACTTCAAGCGGGAAGCCATTGAGTTCGCCTGGGAATATCTGACAGAAGTTATCAAGCTGCCTCAGGAGCGTCTGTGGGTCACCGTACATCACAATGACGATGAAGCGGCAGATATCTGGATCAACCATATCGGTTTTGATGCCAACCGGGTCACCCGGCTGGGTGACGATGACAACTTCTGGACTATGGGCGACACGGGTCCATGCGGCCCCAGCTCGGAAATATTCTGGGATCATGGGCCTGATGTGCCGGGCGGACCTCCCGGCAGCGAAAATGGTGACCTGGATCGTTATATCGAAATCTGGAATCTGGTCTTTACCCAGTACGACCGCTCTGCGGATGGCACCCTGACGCCCTTGCCTAAACCCTGTGTAGATACCGGGATGGGGCTGGAGCGCCTCGCGGCTGTGCTGCAGAACGTTCACAGCAATTATGATATTGATCTTTTTCAGGCACTGATCAAAAGAGCCGCGGAGCTGCTGGATTACGATGACCTGGAGAATCCGTCGCTGAAAGTGATCGCTGACCACATCCGCTCCTCCGCTTTCCTGATTGCTGATGGCGTACTGCCTTCCAACGAGGGTCGTGGTTATGTGATGCGACGGATTATTCGCCGCGCCCTGCGTCATGGTCACAAGCTGCAGTCCAAAGGACCGTTCTTTCACAAGCTGGTAGATACACTGGCAGAGCAGATGGGAGAGGCCTACCCGATTCTGGCCAGTACGAAAGCCCAGATTGCCCGGGTACTGTTGAAGGAAGAACAGCAGTTTGAGCTGACCCTCGATCAGGGCATGAAAATTCTTTCTGATGCCATTGGCCAGCTGAACGGGACAGAAATTCCCGGTGACGTGGTTTTCAAACTGTACGATACCTATGGCTTTCCCACAGACCTGACGGCTGACATTGCCCGGGAACGGGAACTCACGCTGGATATGGCCGGTTTTGAGAAGGAGATGGAGGCACAGCGCCAACGGGCGCGGGCCGCGAGCAAATTTGGCTCGGTAGATGTGAATCGCTATCAGCTGGACAGCAAGACCGCATTCATTGGCTACGAATCGCTGCAGGGCCAGAGTGAGGTCGTGGCTCTGTTTGTCGATGACGAGCAGACCGGCACTGTCACCGAAGGCAGCGAAGCCATTGTGGTACTGAACAGCACGCCTTTTTATGCTGAATCGGGTGGTCAGGCGGGTGACACCGGCCGGTTATACGGTAACGGGGTGACCTTTGATGTCCTCGATACCGTGAAGGCGGGTGACGCCTTCCTGCACAAGGGCAGGCTTACAGAGGGCAGCCTGTCGGTGGGTGATACCCTGTCTGCTGAAGTTGACCGGCGGCTGCGCGATGCGACCCGGTTGAATCACTCTGCCACGCATCTGCTGCATGCCGCCTTAAGAGAAGTGTTGGGCGATCATGTGAATCAGCGTGGTTCGCTGGTCGAGCCAGAGCGCCTTCGGTTCGACTTTTCTCACTTTGAGCCAGTTACCCCGGAAGAGTTGCGGGCGATTGAGCGCATTGTCAATGAACAGATTCAGATGAACACCGCGATAGAGACTGAAATCATGGCGCTGGATGCCGCCCGTGAAAAAGGCGCTATGGCATTGTTTGGTGAAAAATATTCTGAGGAAGTGCGCGTGCTGACCATGGGCGACGGCTTTTCAGTTGAGTTGTGTGGTGGAACCCACGCCAGCCGTACCGGAGACATCGGTGTCATGCGTATCCTGTCAGAAACCGGTATTGCCTCTGGTGTGCGCAGAATTGAGGCTGTAACCGGTTTGCGTGCACTGAACCGTATTGAAGAAACCGAAGACAGTCTGTCTGGTTCAATGGCGCTGCTGCGTGCAGACCGCAGTAACTTCCTCGATAAACTGCAGAACCTGCTGGACCAGAACCGCAAGCTGGAAAAGGAAGTTGCACAGCTGAATATGAAACTGGCCAGTGGTGCAGGCAATGATCTGGCTGAATCTGCGCAGCAGATTAGTGGCGTCAAAGTCGTGGTGAATCAGCTGGAAGGCGGTGATCCGAAAACGCTGCCAGATGCGCTGGACCGGCTTAAGAACAAGCTGCAGTCTGGCATTGTGGTGCTCGCCTGTGTGAATGAGGGCAAGGTGTCGCTCATCGCTGGCGTTACCAGTGATCTGACTGACCGGGTTAAAGCCGGCGAGCTGGTAAATCATGTGGCTTCGCAGGTAGGTGGAAAAGGTGGGGGCCGGCCTGACATGGCCCGTGCTGGCGGTACTGATGCCGCGGCGCTGCCAGCGGCGCTGGACTCTGTTGCAGGCTGGCTGGAAGCCAGACTGGGTTAAAGCAGATATTTGTTAAGCGGTGTGAAATCAGTGATTTTCATTGGTTTCACTTTGCTGTTTAATATGCGCCCTTTGAATCGCCCCCTTTACAAGCAGCCTGCATATGTCTCTGATTGTTCAAAAATTTGGTGGTACCTCGGTAGCCAGCATTAGCCATATCGAGAACGTAGCCCGACGTATTCTGAAAACCCGTGATGCTGGTCATGAGGTGGTCGTAGTGGTTTCAGCCATGGGCCATGAGACCGACCGACTGGATGACCTGGCACGGGAAATCGGCATTACGCCGGAGATGCATCGCGAAGTCGATGCCTTGCTGTCGACAGGTGAGCAGGTGACGACCGCGCTGTTGTCCATGGTGCTGACCAAAATGGGCTGCCCCGCACGTTCTTATACCGGCGGTCAGGTGAAGATTCTCACCGACTCTGCCCATACCCGGGCGCGGATTCTCGAAATCGATGAAGAGAAACTGCGCGCAGATATCGGTGAGGGCATTATTCCTGTTGTCGCCGGTTTTCAGGGAGTCGATGCCAGGGGCGACATTACGACGCTGGGCAGGGGCGGATCTGATACTACTGCGGTGGCGCTTGCTGCGGCCCTGACAGCTGACGAATGTCAGATTTATACCGATGTGGATGGCGTTTACACCACAGATCCACGGGTGGTCGAAGGCGCCCGTTGTCTGGAACGGATTACTTTTGAAGAGATGCTGGAACTGGCCAGTCTCGGCTCCCGGGTTCTGCATACCAGAGCGGTAGAATTTGCCAGTAAATATCAGGTGCCGCTGCGGGTGCTGTCCAGCTTCCGCGATGTGCCCGGTACCCTAATTACCCGAGAGGATGAATCAGGTATGGAACAACCCGTTATTTCCGGAATTGCGTTCACGCGGGATGAGGCCAAACTGACGGTGCTGGGTGTCAGTGACATCCCCGGCATTGCGTCAAGAATACTTGGCCCGATCAGTGATGCAAATATCGAAGTTGATATGATCGTGCAGAACGTTGCGGCCGATAATTCCACCGACTTCACATTTACGGTTGGCCGTAATGACTATGATCAGGCCCGTAAGATCCTAGATCAGGTTGCCCGGGAAATTGATGCACGCGAGGTCTCCGGAGACAACAAGATCGCGAAACTGTCACTGGTTGGTGTCGGTATGCGCTCACATGCGGGGGTTGCCAGCCGCATGTTCCGCACGCTGTCGGAAGAGTCCATTAATATCCAGATGATATCGACCTCAGAGATAAAGATATCAGTGGTCATTGCTGAGAAGTATCTCGAACTGGCAGTCCGGGCTCTGCACTCGGCGTTTGATCTTGCGGGCGAGGAAGAATAGAGTCGTACTATTGGCGGTGACCTGTCGTCACCCTGACTTGAAATTGACGACAGATCTCTGATCAAATTACTTTATTGAATTTGATGCGGCGTTATTAGGATAAGTGCTAAGGAGCTTTTTGATTTTTTCCGGCACTGGTCAATACTTAACTCATAACACCGTGTGTTGATGGACCAGGAAATGGTCAGAAGGTAGCCCGACACGCGCGGAAGGAATTTTACAAGGAGAAAGCGATGCTTATTTTGACTCGGCGAGTCGGTGAGACTTTAATGATCGGCGACGAGGTCACAGTGACTGTGCTGGGTGTCAAAGGCAATCAGGTTCGCATTGGTGTCAATGCTCCGAAGGATGTTGCTGTACACCGGGAAGAAATTTATCAGCGCATCCAGTCTGAAGGGGACGAAGCTAAAAACGGAACCCATGACTGACCCAAATCCTGTCCACACTTAACTTTCCGACTTATCTGGAGAAATACTGCCACCTGACAGAGCCGACCCGCACCGGGATTCCGGTAAAACACCAGGTCGCCGGGCCGCATGCAGCACAGCATATCCGGCCGCTGAGGGTGGCTTGCAATTCTCAGGTTACTGGCAAATGATCATAAAAAAGGGGCATGAGCCCCTTTTTTTGTGCCTCACCGGTTGTCAGCCGGTGGTTCTTGCAAGCGCATCAGGCCATCTGTGCACTGTTGTCATTGCCGGTCACGTAGCGCAGCAGATCAACATAGCCGTGGTGGAATTCGACGTCATCATAATAACCCCGGGCCCTTAGCAACTCATGCAGACGTTGCAGGCGATAGATAGGTACTGATGCGATCATATGGTGCTCCAGGTGGTAGTTCACCTGATGTGGCGCGATGAACAACCGCTCCAGTGGGCTGATATATAAGGTGCGGGTATTCAGGCGCGGGTCGGGGCTGTATAAATCCGGCACGGCGGCGTGCTCGGCGATTTGCCGTATGCGGGTAACCATCATATGGGTGGTAATAAAAGCGATGACCCACAGCGCATAGAGCCAGGCATGGCCTGTCAGCGCCAGAACAGTAAGCATGAGCAGGTTTACACCAAGGCTGCGAATAACATACTGACGAGTAGCAGGTTTAAGTTCGGGTAATCGCCGTATGGAACGGGCAATGGACTTCAGTCGGCGCCATCCCACCTGACCGGTCAGATCACGGGTCAGCTTTCTACGCAGCCGCTCACGGGTGATCGGGTAGTCGCGATAATTTGGCAGGTCGGGGTCGTCTTCGGTACCAGCTTTCTGGTGGTGCTGCAAATGGGCACGCATGTAGCCAGCCTTGTCGGAAAATACCCAGTAGCCTGCCAGCCAGTTACCCACAAAATCATTCAGTGCGGGAGAGGTCAGCAGGGTCCGGTGCCCGGTTTCATGAACGATAACCCCGAGTCCCAACTGGCGTGCGCCAAGAATGAAAATAGCTAACACGATAGTTAAGGGGTTCGGATATTGTGCTGTTAGGTAGAAGGTGCCGCAAATCACTGTCCAGTCAAAAATGACCTTGCTGAAACCCAGCAGGTTACTTTTCCGGGTGACTTCGGCAAACTCTGCCTCGCTCAGCAGTTCTTTGATAGTTTGCATAGAGTTATCCTCTGAGACTCTGAAATTCGGTTTGTGAAATGGGTATGGCCGTCACGCCGGCTGGCTGGCCGTCAGACCAGACAGACCGGCCGAGCCGGTCATAGGTCAGCATGAGTTGCCACAGCCGGGCTCTTCGTTCTGCAGGCATGATGGTTTCGGGAAGCAGTGGATCTTTGGCAAGCGTGGAAATGACTTCACCTCCCAGGGCGAAGCTTTCCCGGCGTGCTTCCTCCTGGTCCATTTCCGGAAGCCGGTCGATACTGACTTCCAGCTTAGCGGTCAGTCGTTGATAAGTACTGGCCAGTGCGGGCAGATCAAATTGTGCAAAATACTGTTGTGCCTGATCTTCTGACAGGTGGGCTTCGTTGGCAGCAACTGCGGTTGCAGGCAGACCCGCAGACTGCAGACGGGCGAGCAAGTCACTGAATGCTTCATGCAGGTTGTCCGGCCGCACCCAGCAGTATGGATGCAGCAATCTGAACCCGTGACTCGAAAGCACCCAGGCACACTTCTCGTCGGCTGATTCGGCCAGGCAAATCATTAACCAGCGATCGTTCCAGGGTACGACGCGGTTTTCACCGGCCCGCCAGTTTTCAACAAACTGATTGACCGGATCGGCAACCTCGCAGATACGGTAGTGCCCGCGTCCGGTATTTACCACTAATCCCCTGGTCACCAGGCGTGAAAGGTTTACCCGCATCATGTTCTGGTTGAATCCGAACATGGCACCGGTATCCATAATATTTTTAACGCTGGTACCCTGATGCTGGTAAGTCCGCAACAGACTGAGAATGAGATTGGCTGGTTTCATTTGTTTCAGTATGAGGCGGAAGAGATAAAGATTTGTAATATTACACCATCTTGGTTCTTATGAAAGAGATGTGTAATAAAATTTATTGGATAAATCCGGCAGTAATCGTGCTTTCAAAGTTGACGGGGCAGGGTCGCATCATGATAATACGCGTTCTTCGCGCTGGTAGCTCAGCTGGATAGAGTACCTGGCTACGAACCAGGCGGTCGGGGGTTCGACTCCCTCCCAGCGCGCCATTTTTTCCGACTCGCTTGATGCCTGATCTGAAAAGTCTGA
>JAGRIO010000225.1 GCA_020443225.1 Pseudomonadales bacterium | reverse complement strand
CATCATAGACCGGCAATCTATCCGGCGCTGCCCGGTTCGCTGCGTTCTGAATGCCCGACAGGACACCCAGGGCCTGTTGGTAAAGCGACTCAGCATTCGACGATGGGCTCAGTACCCGCTCAAGAAACAGCGTATCGCCAAAATCCTCCAGCAACAGAAACCCCTGTTGGATATCGCTCGCAAGGACCAGCGGCACCCGCACGCCACCATTCTGCAGGATACCCTGTACCAGCAGAAAGGAAGCGTTATCCTCCTTATCCGGTGGAGCATCCACGAAGATGAATGAGCGACCATCCGCTTCGCCCCTGAAGTAGCGTCTGAAACTGGCGTCATCTGAAGTGGCAGATATGCTGAATCCTTCGGAAACCGGGACGGACAGCGCCACTAACTGCTGCTGTCCCCAGGCAGAAAGTGCTTTGTGGCGAACATCTTTGGCTGAACTGCTCAACGGGTCGGACATCAAATTTAACTGAACTCTATACCTGAATGTTTTATTATCCACCATTCACTGATCCCGAGGCTATCCGGCATTTTTACTGAGTTTTACAAACTTCTTCGCGTGCGGTTAATCGCACTGCCGGTACTCCTGTCAGGGGTAGCGTCAGCTCACGAAGCTATGGCGCAAATGGCGAGCCCGAGCGCTGCCGAAATTGACTGGCACAATGCCAGTCAGTTGCGGGCCAAGGATGCCGAAGAAGTCAGCTGGTACTGTGAGGGACGTTACATTGAACCCCCTGTCACAGGCGACCCAGCGTCTCAGGAAATTAACGCTGAAGCCAATTCGGCGCTGTATCTGCTGGATCATTCTGCGAGCTTCGAAGGAGATGTCGCGCTCACCAGGGGCGTCACCACTATCCACTCTCCTTTCATCACAATCGATGATGCATCAGAAATAGCCACTATAGAGGGCCCCCTGCGAATAAGGGAACCCGGCTTGCTGGTCACCGGCGAAGCTGCTACCGCCAATCTGTTCGAAGGTACCGGGGTCGTCGATGCTGCAACCTTTCTGATCCATTCCGCCTCCATGCGCGGCAGTGCAGCTACCCTGCATCAGAAGCCGGAGCAGGTTATTGGCATAGAAGATGGCAGCATTACCCGTTGTGAACCCGGAAACAATACCTGGGCCTTCCGGGGGCAGAACATTGAGTTGCTGACCGCCGAAGGTTATGGCATCGCCAGACATGTAACACTGGAAATCAAGGATGTCCCGGTACTTTACATGCCCTGGTTCAGGTTTCCGATTAATGATGAGCGGCAAAGTGGCTTCCTGATGCCGGGTATTGGTTCCGATGGTAGCGGCGGTACGGACATCGTCATCCCTTACTACTTTAATCTTGCTCCGAACTATGACCTGACCTATGAATTTCGCAGCTTGTGGCGACGGGGCATCATTCATGATGCTCAGTTTCGTCATCTGTCCCGAACAACGAACAACGAGGTTAATCTCGGTTACATCAGAAAGGATGATCTCTACGATGACAGAGAGATTATCGATCAGACATCTGCCGGTACAGACACATCAGCTGTCAACGTGCCCGAATTTGAAAAGCAGAATCGCTGGTATCTGAATATTCGGCATGAAGGCACCCTTGCGCCCCGCCTCACCAGCAAAGTGGATTTCAGCACGGTATCGGATATTGACTATCTCTCTGATATCGGCGCCACCGTTTCATCTTCTGCTGTGGAATCATTCATTGATCCCATATCCACCAGCCTCGCCAACGTCAGAACTGCGGCGCTGGACCGGAAGGGCTCGCTGACCTACACGCAGGAAGACTGGAATGTTGAACTGGCGCTCATGGCGTTTCAGCAACTGGACGAACAGGGCGCAGCGCAATATGAGTCATTACCATCGCTGACCTATAACTATCGTCGCGAACTCTCAGGTTTCGATTTCAAACTTAAATCAAACTATACCTATTTTGACAAAGACAACTCCGATGAGACCGGTCCGCTGGCCATCATCGGTGAACGCTTGCACAACGAGTTAACTGTATCGCTGCCGATGCGGGAAATCTGGGGATATCTCGAACCTGGTGCAGAGATTATTCATCGTAAGTACCAACTGGACGATACGCCCGCCGGCACCAGACAAAACCCCGATATTATCGTTCCCCGTGCATTTCTGAAGGGCGGATTGTTTTTCGACCGGTATTTCGCCTTTTCCGGGCAGGACATGCTGCAAACGCTGGAACCCAGATTCAGCTACCTCTATGCAGAAGAAAAATTTCAGGATGATCTTCCACAATTTGATGCAGGTGCTGCTGTACCTTCCTTTTCACAAATCTTTCGCAGAAACCGCTTCAGCGGCGCTGATCGCATTGGTGATGCCAATCAACTGACCCTCGGGGTAACCAGCCGGTTATTGCAAAAAGCGACGGGAACCGAATTGGCCAGTCTGAGCCTCGGGCAGATACAGTATTTCAGAGATCGAGAGGTTTTATTCACGCCAACAGTGGGCGAATTGAATGATTCAGAACGGTCTCCTTTGTTTCTCGAGGGAACTCTTCGGCCAATTAAGGAACTGAGTATACGAGGTTCCCTGGAGTGGGAACCTGAATTGGACAGGTCAAACAGGGGAAAATTCTCTCTGAAGTACTCAGACGGAGAGCGCAGGATAGTCAACATTGACTACACATATAGTAATAAAGACATAGAAGCCAAAAGCTTCGAAGGCCAGGAAGAAACGATGTTGTCGTTCATCTGGCCACTGAAGGGTCGCTGGAGCAGTATCGGGTTCTGGGATTTCGGCTGGGATGAAAACAGGACAATCGAGTCCTTCATCGGCGTCGAATACAATGACTGTTGCTGGAAATCCCGGCTGGTTCTGAGGCGCTTCCTGAAGGAACCCAGAGACATCACCACACTGGTGGATGATCCATTATCAGCAACTGGTTTTAAATCGGTGACTGAAAACATCACCCCTTCTGATACTGGCATCTTTTTCGAGTTCCAGTTCAAGGGCTTTGCTACTATCGGCAGAAGACTTGATTCGCTGCTGGAAGACTCCATTCCGGGTTACCGTGCCCGTGAAGACAAAGTAGGTTTATAAATGAAAATCAGATTAGTCAGGCTGGCACTGTTTCTGGGCATGGCAACATTAAGTTCGCTGGCGAGTGCCAAGGTGGAAATGCTCGACCGAATCATTGCCATTGTTGATGAAGACGTCATTCTTGAATCAGAACTGAACGAACGCGTGACAGCGGTCAAGGCGCAGCTGCGAACCACCGGCAAGCAGGCGCCACCGGATGACATCCTGAAAGAGCAGATTATTGAACGACTGATCGTTGACAGTCTGCAGTTACAGATGGCAGATCGTGCCGGTGTAAGAATCAATGATGAGGAACTGAATCAGGCGCTACTCGCCATCGCAACACAAAACAAAATGTCACTGCCACAATTTCGCGACGCCATTGAGAGAGATGGTATCTCTTATGTTCAGATGCGCGAGCAAATCAAGAAAGAGCTGAAGATCAATCGCGTTCAGCAGGGCATCATGCGCAACCGTATCGAAATTTCCGAGCAGGAAATCCGGAATTTCCTGGCATCTGATCTGGGTAATATGGTGACCGCCGACGAATATCGTCTGGCGCATATTCTGATTCCATTGCCTGACGATCCTACGCCTGCCCAGGCGGATGCCGTAAAAGCAGATGCTGATTCCCTGCTTGCCCGGCTGAACTCCGGTGCTGATTTTCAGAGCCTGGCCATTGAACGCTCAGCGGGGCAGAACGCACTGGATGGTGGTGATCTTGGCTGGCGCAAGGTTGCTCAGTTACCCACAATGTTTGCCGATATCGCGCCTGAAATGGAAATCGGTGAAATCCGTGGTCCCATCAAAAGCGGCAGCGGCTATCACCTGATCAAACTGCTGCAGAAACGGGGCGCCGAGGCAGAAGGTCAGGTTGCCCAGACCCGGGTGCGACACGTACTGGTACAACCTTCAGAGATCCGGACCGATCAGGAAGCCCGTGAACTGGCAGAAAGCCTGCGCGAGGAAGTCGCTGAAGGCAGGGCTTTTGACGAGGTGGCGAAGCTCTATTCTGATGATCCGGGGTCGGCACTAGGCGGTGGTGATCTGGGCTGGAACCGGGCAGGCATCTTTGTCCCTGAATTCGAACAGGTGATCGCCGACGCAGACATCAATCAGCTGAGCCGGGTATTCAAAACTGTCCACGGCTATCACTTTCTGGAAGTGACTGGCCGACGGATCGAGGATTTCAGTGAGAAGTTCCGCATGACGCAGGCTGAAAATTACATCAGAAACCAGCGTTTCGACGAAGAACTGGAAAGTTGGCTGCGAGAACTGCGGGAAGATGCTTTTGTCGAAGTCCGGATCTGAAACACCACTACTGGTCTGCACGCCCGGTGAACCCGCCGGCATCGGACCAGATATCCTGTTAGGCTGCAGCGCATCTGAGACAGAGGATCTGATTGTCGTCGCCGACCCGGATCTTATCAGGATACGCGCAGAACAGCTGGGCATTTCACGAACAATCAGTGTGTGGGAACCTGGCCAGCAACCCGAGCCAGGCGCGCTGAACGTTTTCCATGTGCCGCTCAATGAACCAGTGATCGCCGGTCACCTGAACCCCGCCAACGCTGCCTATGTTCTGCAGACGCTTGAAGCTGCGGTTTCCCTTTGTGAGGCCGGCACCACAAAAGCCATTGTGACAGGTCCTGTGAACAAGGCAGTCATTAATGAAGCAGGAATACCCTTTACCGGACATACCGAATGGCTTGAGCAGCGTCTGAATGCCAATAAGGTCGTGATGATGCTGGCAACCCATGGGCTCAGAGTTGCCCTTGTCACCACACACTTACCACTGCGCGCTGTTGCAGACGCTGTTACCACGTTACTGCTGACAGAGGTCATCAGCATACTGGCTGAGGACCTGCGGCGGTATTTTGGTATCGACGATCCCAGGATTGTCGTACTGGGCCTGAATCCCCACGCCGGCGAATCCGGCCATATGGGGCGTGAAGAAATCGACATAATTGAACCAGTGTTAGCGCAGTTCAGAGATACTGGCCTGAGGCTGACCGGACCACTACCGGCCGATACTGCATTTAATCCTAAGGTCCTTGATCACTGCGATGCGGTGCTGGCCATGTACCATGATCAGGGCCTGCCTGTACTGAAATTCAAGGGCTTTGGCGAATCTGTCAATATCACCCTGGGCTTACCGCTGATCAGGACCTCTGTTGATCACGGAACCGGACTGGACATAGCCGGAACAGGGCGGGCAGATTCTGGCAGTCTGAAAACAGCGATTCAGTTTGCCCGCCAGATGGCGGCAGGCGCTGCATGAAGGTGTACTGACATGCGGGCCCGAAAACGATTCGGTCAGAATTTTCTGCAGGATCCCTCTGTCATCGACAGAATTGCCTTCGCCATCAACCCTGCCCCGTCTGACCATATTCTTGAAATCGGTCCGGGCCATGGTGCTCTTACCAGCAGGTTAAGCAACACTGGCTGCAAGTTGGATCTGGTAGAAATCGACCGGGATCTGGTCGCAGAACTGACGCCCCGATTTCCAAACGCGATGATTCACAGCGCTGATATCCTGCAGTTCGACTTCAGCAGTATTGCCGGCGCAGAAAAGTTGCGGGTTGTCGGCAACCTGCCGTACAACATTTCAACCCCTTTGTTGTTTCGTCTATTCCATCACAGCGATCTGATTCAGGACATGTACTTCATGTTACAGCTTGAGGTAGTCAACCGGCTGACAGCCAGCTTGTCTACCGGCCAGTATGGCAGACTGTCCATTATGACGCGGTTGTTCTGTGATGCAGAGAAGCTCTTCGATGTACCCCCCGAAGCGTTCAGCCCCAGACCCAAGGTTATGTCAGCTATTGTCCGCCTGACACCCCGGCACGATCCACCCGAAGTCAGCGATCTGGCCCAGTTCGAAAAGCTGCTGATCCATGCCTTCAGCCAGCGGCGCAAGACCATCAGAAATGCCCTGAAAAACTGGTGTTCAGCAGCGGAACTCTCAGCGCTGGATATTGACCCGAGCCTGCGGCCAGAGAATATTCCCGCTGAACGCTTTATTGCCTGTGCTAACTTTCTTGCCACCAAGGGTATCCGCTTGTGAGCACCTATGTGATTGGCGATGTTCAGGGTTGCTTCACTGAGCTTCAACAATTACTGGGTGCTATCGCTTTCGATGAATCACAGGACGAACTCTGGTTCGCAGGGGATCTGATCAATCGCGGTCCTGATTCCCTCGCATGCGTCGAATTCATCATGGCTTCTGAGCGCTGTAAAACCGTCCTCGGCAATCATGATCTGCATTTTCTGGCCGTCGCACTGGGCGCCCAGAAACCCGGTAGAAGCGATACTCTGGACGAATTACTGGCTTCTCCCCGACTGG
>JAGRIO010000224.1 GCA_020443225.1 Pseudomonadales bacterium | reverse complement strand
TGCAGATAGGCCATCATCTTTTCATTCCACATATCAGGCAGGTCGTTGACCTCAGCAGAACCCTCAATAAGCGCTTTTTCAATTTCATAACGCAAAATCACATGTAGCGGATAGGTGGTCTCGTCCGCATCGACCCGTATCAGCCCCCGTTCTACCCGCGTGCAGTGATGAAAAAGATTGGTCCCCGACCAGGCCGGGTCATCATCTGCAATACCGAATGCCCGTCGGGCCAGAGGGGCGAGGTGACTCAGAAATTCCTGCGACCTGGCCGCCTGCATTTCCATCAGTAGTGACTGGCTTTCATGGACGCCGGAACTGCGGGCTTCGCTGACTGGCTGACCGCTCCAGCCTGTGGGTCGCCCCTGCTCATACATGGCATGGCCGGTTTCATGGATGACTGACATCAGCGACTCGACAAAATTGTCAGTGCTATAGCGGGTTGTGATTCTGACGTCTTCCTGAACGCCTCCGCAAAACGGATGGTGTGAAACATCCAGACGACCATGGCTGAAGTCAAAGCCGAGAGCCTGCATGGCGCTGATGCCCAGTTCGCGTTGTTGGTCGATGGGGAAGTGATCGCCCAGAGGCAACAACTTCACCCCAGACTGGCGCTCGATCACTTCGCCGACAAATTCGGGCAGGAAGGTTTTCAGGCCACTAAATAACTTATCTATCCTGGCAGAGCGCATATCGGGCTCATAGGTATCCAGCAGGGAATCGTAGAGTCCAAGGCCACTGGCTTCGCTGCGCACCTGTGCTTCTTCGCGGGCCAGCCTGACGACTTCGGTCAGCAGGGGCTGCATGGTGTGCCAGTCGTTGTTGGCTCGTGCCTCGCGCCAGGTCTGCTCTGAAGCGGAGGCTGACAGTGATTGCGCGCGTACCAGGTCTTCCGGCAGGCAGGTATTGTTTTCGTAGGTGCGGCGAATCTCCCGCAGATTGGCTTTCTGCCAGTCGTCCAGATCAAGGTTAGAACAGTGATCCAGCCAGTCTCCGATGCGCTCGTCGGTGGTCAGCTGGTGAATGACGGTGCTTAGCGTTGCCATGGCAGCACCCCTTGCCTGCCCGCCACCTGCGGGCATCATCGCGGCCTCATCCCAGGAGACAATGCTGCCAACGTGCTGCAGATCGCCGATTTGCTGAAAGTGAGCTGTCAGTTGTTCATAAGCATTTTTCATTTGAGATTCCTGATAATTTTCGTTTGCCGCTGCTTACCTGTGCGGCCACTGAGTCTTACATTGCACTTCAGCCGGATGTCGTCAGCCCACACTTTCCGTGGCCGTTTCTGCGGCTGGCTCTGCGGGTATCTGCTGTTGGCGGGTGAAGTGCCACATATCTGTACCAAGTCGCAGATAGGCGATCACCGCCAGCATACCCAGGCTGGGTATCAGCACCGCTTCCCGCGCACCAAAGGTGCCCGCTGCCCATCCCAGGATCACAGAACCTATGGGCATGCCGCCCATCATACCGAGGGAATACACAGACATGATGCGTGCCCGGTGAGTTTCCGGTGCGGCTTCCTGTACCACTGCGCGACTCATCGTCATGCTGATACCGCCGCACATACCCCACAGATAAACCACGGCGTAGAACGCCCATGCAGGCATTCCAAACTGCAGACAGAACAGAATACAACTGCTGATGCAGCCCACGGTGATCATAGCCCGGCCAGGACGATTAATACCGCCCATCTTCATCATCACAATGATGGTCGTCACAGTGCCCAGCATATTGCAGGCGAAGGCGAGGGCAATTCCCTGAGCGCCGCCGCCGTAAACATCTCTGACTATCAGGGGCAGCAGCACCATATAGGCCCCGGCAAAGAAAATACCGACCGACATGGTCAGAATGATAGCCGGACGAATGACCTTAGAGCTGAGCGCAATCACCAGACCTTCCTGAATCTCACGTAAAGGATGGCGACGTGGTCGCTCGGGCAGAGGGGGTAAAGGGGGAATTCGTGCGGTGAGTGCTGCGGCCATGATCATCAGGCTGCTCTGGGTAACCAGCAGCAGTGTCGGACCGAACTTTTCAGCGGTAGAGCCAAGGAGAAAGCCGAAAATCTGGACGCCGAACTGAATTCCGACTGACAGGGTCACAACGCGCTGAATATCCGGCCCCGCGACACGGTTCAGAAGCGCATCCCGGGCTGGTTGATTAAATGCGCCCAGGGTGCCGGCGATGAACACCCAGATCACCAGCATTTCGTAGAAAACCAGATTGTTAAAGGTGAATACCGCCATGACCAGCGGCGGAACTGCCAGTGCCAGCTGCAGTCCGATCAATAACTTACGCTGATCCAGCCGGTCACCAATAAGACCGCCCCACAGAATCAGGACGACCATGGGCAACTGGCTGGCCATTTGGGCAAATCCCAGTCGCTCCGGGGTCTCTGCCAGATAGACGGCCACCAGCCAGGGAAACAGCACCTGTTGAATACCACCGGGTATCAGATAACAACCGGTGCTCGTGAGATACCAGCGTAATGCGTTATTCATGGACTATACTTGCTGTAAAACCAGCGCGTACTGTTGCGCAATTGTCTGAGGATTACCAGTAGTTCAGATAGCGGGTCAATCCGTCGGGACCTGGCTTCGCTGCAGACAGGTCTGAAGTGCTGCTGGAAGTTAAATATGCGCGTCATATCGATATAAGCCACGGATGCGATACATTGAACGGAATCTTCTCCAAACTACGGTCATTGCCCCCTGTGCCGACATTGTATGGGTGTTGGGCATTGTATATATTGCCCGTTTCGGGTTCGGAACCAAGTGTTCAGCATGATGTTAGATGATCTGCTCACAGGCTTTTTGATTGCTGTGGGTGCCTTCGTAATGATCCTGGCCATACTGCGAACCCGTGGCATACTCGCTCTGATTCAGGATCGTCAGCATACTTTTTACTGGAAGCTCCTGCTGTACCTCATGGGCTTCTTCTGCATTGGTTACGTCGGCGTGATTGTATGTCTGCTGGTGGGCTATCGCGACATTCTGCTGCTGTTCATCGGAGTTATCTTCTTTTTTGGTTCACTGTTTGTCTTCCTGGTGGTCTACTCCGGTCACCTCACCATTGAAGAGCTGGTTATTACGACGGTTTCCCGGGACAAACTCGAGAAAGCCAATGCTGATCTGCTGGAGGCCAGAAAGCAGACCATGGAAGCGACCCAGCTGGCCTACACTGATTCCCTTACCCAACTGGCCAACCGCCGGCTTATTTCTGAATTTCTGAAGAAAGTAATTGCCAGCAACCTCCGGCACAAGGAATTTGCAGCGGTGTTACTGCTTGATCTGGACGGTTTCAAAGAGGTGAACGACACCTTCGGTCATGAAGCCGGTGACATGGCACTGCTGCAGATTGCTGACAGGCTGCGCAACCTGGTGCGTCATGAGGATGCTGTCGGGCGATTAGGCGGCGATGAATTTGTGGTGCTCATCGATCGCCTTGGGCCTGATGAGGTGATTGCCAGAAGCCGTGCCACCGAAATGGCAGATCGGCTGATTTCCCTGGTGGGAGAACCCATCGATTACGAAGGCCATCCGCTGAAGGTGGGTGTCAGCATCGGTATCCGGCTGCTGGGGTTCGATGAGATTGAACCCCGGGTGGCCCTGCGTGACGCTGACGTCGCGATGTACAGCGCCAAGAATCGGGGCAAGGGCCAGGCCAGTTTTTTCGATCCGACTAAAAACTACGGCAGATAGGGTATGCGGCTGGTTGGACCCAGCTGAGTCTGGATGACCCGTTGCGCGTCATGGACAAATTCTATGATGGACTGCCGGGTAGCCCTTGGGTCAATGATGTTTTCAATCGCGTACGCATGCGCGGTCCGGAAAGGAGACTTCAGGGCGTTCAGTCGTTCTTCGATTTCAGCTTGTTTTGCGGCCGGATCATCCGCCGCTTCAATTTCCCGTCGGTAAGCTGCAGTGACGCCCCCTTCAATGTGCATGGAACCCCAGTTGCCTGAGGGCCAGGCAGCGCGCCGGTAAAGGCTGTCGCCGCCTCTGAAATGCATGCCGCCAGCTACGCCATAGGCCTGCCGGATGATGATGGAGTACAGCGGTGTTGTCGACAGCGCCAGCATCGCGGTGGCCCGGGCACCCGCACGAATAATGCCCTTTTTCTCTTCTTCCAGCCCCACCATGAAGCCAGGTTCATCGACCAGTGAAATCAGTGGCAGGTGGAAGGTATCGCATAACTGCAACAGGCGCATAACTTTCTCGCCGGCTGCTTTGTCGAGGGAACCACCCTTGAACTTCGGATTGTTGATCATGATGCCAACGGGATAGCCGTCGAATCTGGCCAGACCGGTAATGCGGGACTTGCCATAGTCCGGCTGAATTTCAAAAAAGGAATCCCTGTCCACAACCATACCCAGCAGTTTCCGGGCGTTGTAGATTTTCCGTGGATCGTCCGGAATGATACTCAGCAAGGCCTCTTCGGCCCGGTCAGGCGCGTCTTCCGGTGTGATCCGCGGCGGCATTTCCCAGACATTCTGCGGCATATAGGACAGGAAACGGCGAATCTGCTGCATGGCATCAGCCTCGGATTCAGCCAGGTTGGCAATCACGCCACTTTGTTTGACCTGCACGTCTTCATTGCCCAGTTCTTCTTTGGTGATTTCCCGGCCCAGTGCGGCCCTGACCGCCGGTGGGCCAGCCACAAACACCTGACTGGTACCTTTCACCATGACATTGAAATGGCAAAAACAGGCCTGCACTGCGGGCAGACCCGCGACGGAACCGAGGACCGCAGACACCACTGGTGAGCGATACAGCAATTCAACTTCCTGAACCCGGTCGTTGGCAGGCAGATAAGTGCGGCCCATTTGCTCAAAGCTCCGTACGCTGCCGCCGGTGGCATCTAACAGACGTATGTAGGGAATGCGTTCTATCCAGGCCTGTTTCACCACCGCCAGTGCCTTGTTGGCAGAACTGCCCTCTGAAGAGCCCCCGCGAATCGTAAAATCGCCACCATGAACAGCAACCTTTCTGCCATTCAGGGTCATGGAACCGGCAACAGAGTTGGCAGGTAACAGGCTCTTGAGCTCGTTGCCATCCCATTCCGGGCTGCCCGCCAGCTTGCCTGACTCACGGATGGAACCCGGGTCGGCCAGCAACTCAAAGCGTTCCCGTACAGTTAGTTTGCCGCGCCCGTGGTGAAAAGCGACAGAATCGGCACCGCCCATTTCTTCCGCCATAGCTTCGCGGCGTTTCAATTCATCGACATCTTTTTCCCAGGACATGGCATCCCCCCTGTTAGTTGTTTGATCCACGCTGCTGTGGAGATTTCTGCCCCTGACTAAACCACGATTAGCGCTTTTCGGCAATCTACTCGACCCTCGCTGGCTTCTGTTATGATGCGATCAGTCTTTTAACTGGAAACTCACTATGTCTGACCTGTTGATCCGGGGGTTTGACCTCGTTATCTATGGTATGGGCTCGGTGTTTGTCTTTCTGTCACTTCTCGTAGGCGCAACCATGCTGATGTCAGCCTTGTTGCGGACTGCACCAGAAGCTGCAGGGCAGGCACCGCCTCAAACCGCACAGATAGATCCCGGCACACTGGCCGCAGTTGCAGCGGCTGTCAGGGCTTATCGCGACAGACACTGATCTGCCAGTGTTTTTGCGTAGCGTGTGTAGCTGTGCTATCTGTATCCCTGGAAACTCTGAGTCAGCGTTCATTTTCACCGGCGCAGTGCGAAACCGCCTCAGGAAAATCGCGATAATAGTGTTTTATTCGCGAGTATTCTGGCGTGGTTTCAGCGTCGCGCTGCGGAAAATGCGTTAATCAGAGGGTCCTGAAGCTGTCACAAACAGAAAACAGGGTGCCTGCATTACCTTGCGGGATACTCAACTCTGGTCGTTTTACCTGAACGACTCAACATATTTAAAAGGGCTCTGAATCCTATGAGCGAGAAAAAACCTCTCGGTATCACAGACGTGGTACTCCGGGATGCACACCAGTCGCTGTTTGCGACCCGTATGCGTCTCGACGACATGCTGCCTATTGCTGAAAAACTGGACCAGGTGGGTTTCTGGTCGCTGGAAAGCTGGGGTGGCGCGACCTTTGATGCCTGTATCCGCTTTCTGGGCGAAGATCCGTGGGAGCGGATTCGTGAATTAAAGAAGGCTATGCCGAATACACCGCAGCAGATGTTGTTCCGCGGGCAGAACATTCTGGGTTACCGGCATTACGCGGACGATATTGTCGACAGGTTCGTCGAACGTTGTGCGGCTAACGGGGTTGATGTGTTCCGCATCTTTGACGCCATGAACGACCCGCGCAATCTTGAGGCGGCAATTAAAGCAGTCAGAAAACAGGGTAAGCATGCGCAGGGAACCCTGTCTTATACACTGAGCCCGGTACATAACATTGCCGGCTGGGTAGCCATGGGGCAGGAACTGGAATCCATGGGGGCTGATTCTATCGCGATCAAGGACATGGCTGGCCTGTTGTCACCCTATG
>JAGRIO010000223.1 GCA_020443225.1 Pseudomonadales bacterium | reverse complement strand
CCATGACCTCCACGTCACAGAACTGTGTTGAGGAAAATACCTATAACCCTGAAAACCTGCTGGAAGGCGCGGAGCATTGCACCATGCAGGAATCCGGTATGTCAGGCGACACGTTCAGATTCCGCATGCAGTGCAGCATGCATGGCACAACGGCGAATGTTGCTGGTTCCTATACCAATGGTGGTGATACCGGCGAAGGAGACATGGATGTGCAAATGAAAATGGGACCGATGGATATGAAGCTGGAAATGCAGTGGAAATCGACCTATCTGGGTGATTGCTGAGATCATCCACCGCTGAATCCACTCTGCCTGTTCAGTACTGACCGACCCGGACAACGCCTTCCTGTGCCACACTGACGACGCAGCGACCTGAGCGGTCGAACAGGCGTCCGGTCGCCAGTCCCCTGCCTCCCTGCGCCACTGGACCCTCCGTACAGTACAGCAACCAGTCATCAAATCGTGGCTGACTGTGAAACCACATCGAGTGGTCCAGACTGGCACCGCTCATGGGGCCTTTGTCGGCGTGTGGCCGGTATGCCGTATCCAGCAGGCACCGGTCACTGGCATACACCACCAGTGCCAGATGTAGTGCAGGATCGGCAGGCAACTGACCATTAGCTTTCAGCCAGACCTGCTGCATGGCGGGTCTCGACACCTTGTCGGTCAGAGGCGTAACCATTCGTACATCAACGGGCATATCCTGCCAGTGCAACCGTCCTTTCAGTTCATCCCGGTTGCGAAGCTCTTCAGGCGGTGTGACTTCCGGCATCTGTGGCTGGTGCACCACCCCTTCTTCTTCACGTTGAAAACTGGCAATCAGCTGAAAGATACACTCGCCATCCTGCCAGGCTTCTACGGTACGGGAACAGAAATTTCTGCCATCTTTTCTGGACTCGACATGGTAAGCAATATCTTTTGCCGCACGGCCAGGACGCAGGAAATAGGCATGCATTGAGTGCATAGGAAAATCGCTGACGGTATTCTGGGCCGCCATGACAGCCTGCGCTGCCACCAATCCGCCGAACAAGCGTGCCTCACCGCCAATACCACCGGCACCAGCACCACCGACAAAAACACCGGGACTTTTCTCCTGCAATGTCAGTCGTTTGATCAGTTTTGCAAATCTTCCCATCTTCCCCGCCGGTTGATTAAAAACAGACCGCGAAGTCTATCGCTCTGTCCGCAACAGTGAAAGCGCAGTACGAAGCGGCGTTAGCGAATCTGCATTAACCTGGCACTATCGCGACGACTCGATCCTCTTCGCCGGCAGCAAATTGCAGCGCGTCCCAACAACCAGCTTGCTGAAGAAACGGTTCAAGCAGCTTCCGCTCACCTTCAGTCAGATCACTGAGTTGCTGCTTGAGGTTCAGGTAACACTTAGCACGATAAGCAGGACCGTTAACGGCTGCGGTCAGGTCCTGGCCCGAGGTTGCTTCCAGCATGCGGGAAGCCATCACGAAATACATGGGTGCCAGTGCAGATATCAGTCCTGCGACAGATTCGGTGAGGCACGCGGAAGGCTCGAGCCAGCCACCGGGCTCCACACCAGAAAGATCGTCAATAAAATGCGTCCACTGAAAGGTTCTGACTGCCCGTTCCCGCAGAACCGCAGAGACCGTGGGATCTGCAATGTACTGGGTAAGCTGACCGTAAAGACCAAATTCCGCGAGCGAGGGTCTGTCACCAAACAGGAAGAATCGTTCAGAAAAAAGTCGCTCCAGCGCATCCAGAATAGCCAGATACTGATCCATCATGACGTCTCTGGGCATGGCTTTCAGCTGGCCTTGCTGCCGACTGAGAAATTTGTTGGCAAGTTCCGTGAGTCGCGCATCATTCAGGGCACCATTCCAACCGGTCATTTGCCGCCGTCCGCACCAATCGGCATCGTCAGTCCAGCGAAAGTAAAACATGGGTAAAGGCAGGTATTCATCGGCCAGGTCTTCAATCAGCTGAGCAATGAATGCTATAGCCGGACTGGGGGGTACTATGCCCCGCTCAGGATGCAATGCATCGAGCTCGAGCATGACGGGCGTACTGTCACTTTTGTAGCTGCCATCAGGGTATTCGATAACTGGCACTACCCCTTTGCCCGCTCTTGACAGCGGCGTATCGG
Organism: Pseudomonadales bacterium; assembly: GCA_020443225.1. Classification (GTDB taxonomy): domain Bacteria; phylum Pseudomonadota; class Gammaproteobacteria; order Pseudomonadales; family Azotimanducaceae; genus UBA4582. Next base: position 4,397 of record JAGRIO010000223.1, on the reverse strand, counting down.
CATCGTTATCACTACCCAGTGTTGCCTCGCCATCAAATCCACCCATAGGCACCAGCCAGGTGTGCGCTATACGCTTGTAGCGGAAGTAAGCCCGGACCTTATGAGAATAAGGCGAGCCGGGGCCAGCATAGATATGGTAAGTATTCATTGGCGATACCTTTCAGGTGACGGTATATTCATTGTCTTGCCTAATTTCTCACAACTTGATGCTTACAACCTGACATTGCATAAATAACCAACCATTTACTCGCTGCCAGATGCAAACTATGGACATACTAACGCTCATCGATAAATTCTTCACTGCGATAGAAAATAAAGACACAGACACTGTGGCGGACATTTACGGCGCGGATGCAAAAATCTGGCATAACTTCACCAACCGGATTCAGAGTAAGGCAGAGAACCTGAAAACCCTGCAGGGTTTGTGTGATCAGGTACCAGAACTTCACTATGACATCATTGAACGACATCAGCTCTCTGCCAGCCGTGTCGTTCAGCGACATATCTTGCGTGCAGTGTCTGCGGCAGAGGAAGTCTGCATTCCTGCCTGTATCTTTATCGAAGTTGCAGATAACAAGATTATTCAGATCGAAGAATATCTGGATACCGGACAAACGAAGAAGCTGATGAATCTGAAAACCTAATCAGCCTGCAACTGGCCCGCTATGATTTTGACCGCCTGCAACGACTCGTTATCATTGCCCGCCACGACCTTCAGATTCATGATGCGACACCCTGCTGACACGTATGGTTGCAAAGCACCAGCAACATCTTCCGGCGTACCATAAGGCACGTAGCGCTCAAACTGTTCGAAAGGTACGTGATAGAAGGCTTCCATCGCGGCGGCCACTCTGGCCCGCGCTTCCTCCCTGGTATCTGCGACACCTACCCAGGGCTGATAGCCATGCTGCCAGTTGATGTCCTGCCGGCCGGCGGTACGCGCCACGCCATCAATAATACCAATGGCTTCCTCAAACCGGCGAACTGAACACCAGGTTCCGATCCAGCCATCGCCGTACAGCCCGGTTCTTTCCAGCGCCGCATTTGAACGACCACCAACGATCACGGGTATGGGCTTTACCGGTCGCGGGCGGATAATGGCTTTCTCGATCTGAAATATCTCACCATCAAAATCGACAGTTTCCCCAGCCAGCAAACCCCGGATAATCGCCAGCGATTCATTCGTGCGCTTCCCACGGGTTCGCGGATCAACACCACAGATTTCCACCTCATGGCGGTCTTCACCGCCAATACCGATACCAAACAGAATTCTGCCAGGTGCAATTTCACTGAGTGTTGACAACTGCCTGGCCACCGGCAGCGGGTGACGCAGTGGTAGCAGGTAGATACCTGTCATGACGGCAATTTCATCGTGAAGCTGCGACAGCGCCGCGATTTCCACCATGCCATCCTTCCCAGAGCCATTGCGGAAGGAGACATGATCGGCCATAAATATATGATTAACCCCGGCATGCCAGGCATCATCTAACATCTTCGCTCTGTCTTGTCTGCCTGTTCGCCAGAAATCAACAGGGGTGGCCATTCCAATTTTTAGTTCACTCACAGGTTGTTAACCTCAGGAAATGATTATTAACAGGGTCCGGGCAGTGTCGGAAAGGCAACGACTACACCTATTTTATCAGCAATTGATCAGTCAGATGACTTCTTCAGTAATTTGCCAGCACCCACTTCGTATTTTTTCAGTGCCCGCATAATTTCAATCAGACAATCGTCTCTCAGGCTTTCCAGCGTCGCAATACTTCTGCCATCTGCCTGCTTTGCTGTTCCCTCTACCATCGCTTCGATCAGCTGCTCGTTCAGTTCGGGTGCTTCCAGTTTCGTCCAGGGTAATTTCAGCGCAGGACCGAACTGTTCGAGCATATGGCGCATGCCGCCCTCACCGCCGGCAAGGTGGAACGTCAGGCAGGTTCCCATCAAGGCCCAGCGCAGCCCCGGGCCATACACAATAGCGTCGTCCAGCTCCTCAGTGGTGGCAATACCATCATTCACCAGGTGCAGTATCTCTCGCCACAGGGCTTCCTGTAACCGGTCTGACAGGTAGCCTTCAATCTCTTTCCGCACCACCAGCGGATGCATATTCATTGATGCCTGAAACGATTTGGCCCGCACCACCACCCTATCGTCGGTCTGTTGCCCCGGCACCAGCTCAACCAGCGGCAGCAAATAAACCGGATTAAAGGGATGGGCGATAATAAACCTTTCAGGATGACGCAATGCTGACTGAATCTCAGAAGGTAACAGGCCAGAAGAACTGGAGGCAAGAATCGTTTCGCCTGCGCAGCAGGACTCAATTTGCTGATGCAGACTACGCTTAATCGTGAGATTTTCCGGCGCGCTCTCCTGCACCCAATCTGCTTCAGCGCAGGCTTCTGCCATCGAGCCTGCAATATGTAAGCGTGAAAGCGATGCGCCAGATGCCAGACCGGTTCGCTCCATCACTGACCAGTGACGTTCACAGTCTTCCTGCAGGCGCTTACCAAACCCGGGCACCGGGTCCCAGGCAGAAACCTCGTATCCATTTGCCAGATAACGAAGGGCCCAGCCAGTGCCGATGACGCCGGTTCCCACAATGGCTATTCGTTGTATCTCACTCATCGCTGACGCAACCCGAGTTTTTCCCGCGCTTCAGCCGCAGTGAGTGTTCGCCCACCCATCAACTCCACTATTGTCCGGGCCCGCTCAACCAGTTGACCGTTAGTGGCAAGTACTCCCCGCTCCAGATACAGATTATCTTCAAGCCCGACCCGGACGTGCCCACCGAGCAACACCGACTGGGCGACCATGGGCATTTGCTGGGCACCGAGACCAAACGCCGCCCAGGCTGTGTCATCTGGCAGGTGATCCACCATCGCTTTCATACTGCTGGTATCTGCCGGTGCTCCCCAGGGTATACCCAGGCAGAGCTGGATCAACGGCTTATGACGGAACACGCCTTCTGCCAGCATCTGATTCACAAACCAGAGCTGCCCGGTGTCGAAAACCTCAAGCTCCGGCTTTACTCCCAGTTCCTCAATACGCCGGGCGCCGGCCCGCAACATATCCGGTGTCGATACATACACAAGATTGCCGTCACCAAAATTGAACGAACCACAATCCAGCGTACAAATTTCCGGTAACAGCGCCTCCACATGTTTCAGCCTCTCCAGCGGACCAACCAGATCAGTCTCACTATCGAAAAGCAGCGGAGATTCACCAGCACCGATATACAGATCGCCCCCCATACCGGCTGTCAGGTTAATGATAACGTCTGTGTCAGATTCACGAATACGTTCAACCACTTCGCGATAGAGTTCAGTATCCCGGCTACCTTTGCCGGTCAGTGGATCACGGACATGACAGTGGGCAATGGCAGCACCTGCTCTGGCAGCTTCAATCGCGGCCTCGGCAATCTCTTTGGGTGTGACCGGTACGCCGGGATGTTTTGCCGTCGTGTCTCCCGCACCAGTCACTGCGCAGGTGATTATGACTTCCCGATTCATAGGCTATAACCTTCTTCTTATTCTGAATTCACCAGAAGCAAACGTTTTTTGCTGGATTCCTTTGCCCAGAACGCAGCTATCATGCCATTCGCGTTCTCAGGCGGAATGACTGCCCTGGTCGTGATCTTTAATTTCCCGCAACAGCTTAACAAAGACAGGAGACTGTTTCAGATCAGGATCTCTCTCAAGCGCTCTGCGCAGCGTTCCGCGGGCAGCGTTAACATCTCCTGCATCTGCCAACTGCACTTTTGCGAGCCGTAGCAAGGCCGTCGTGGTCTGAGGATGTTGCGGATAATCAGTCTCAAATTGCTGCAGGATTTCCATTAACCGGAGCCGCAAGCTGCGGGTAGTTTCAGCTTCAAACATCCGTAACAGCGCGGAACCTGACGAAAATCTGAATCGCGATCCGGCCATGTCGAGACACTGCTGACATACCCTGACGACCCGGTCCATTTCTTCCGCCTTCAGCAACCGGTCAATAAATGTCTGGCCCAGTTTCAGTGCTAATGCTTTATCGTCCCACTGACACAACCGATGAAAATACTCGTCTTCATCAGCGTAGTGCCGACGCCGCAATATCTCATCCAGCTGCTGCCAGGCTTCCTGATATTTATGCACCTGAATCAAGCCATAAACAGATTTCAGGTGATCACTGATTTCATCAGAACGATGCCGGGCCTGACGCCGGGACCAGGTGGCTTCGTTCTCCAGAACCGGCAGACCCAGTTCTTCGGCGCGGGTGTTGATGGCGATACCCAGCGCCCGAAACAACAGAATCAGCAGGCTCAGAGTCAGTGGCACTATCCAGCTATAGGCGAATACTGAAACTGACATGAAATTCAGCGTTATCCAGTTAAGCCAGATTGCTACCGCAGCAAGCAGGCCATAGTAGGTCAG
>JAGRIO010000222.1 GCA_020443225.1 Pseudomonadales bacterium | reverse complement strand
GAGATGGAAAGGCTTCTGCACGCTCAGTATCAACCCTATCGGGAAGACTAGTCCACCAGCCGGACCCTGACAGCTGTCGCCTGCACCAGGTCATTCAGGGTCGTGCGGCAGTGACGCCGGATATCCTCTACCCGCAGATGTCGCTCGATGTTTACCAGCCGGCCGGACATCTTCTCAATCCACTGTTGCAGTCCGGGTTCATCGGCTTCGCTGAAATTCAGCGCGTCGGCAAATTCCCGCACGAAGGGCTCGGAGTTATAGGAATCAAGATACACTTCCAGTCTGTGAATTGTCATGTTGTATGCTCCTTGTTTTCTGGTTCCCAATTGCCTGAACCGCAAATTACCAAGGGCAGGTCACTGATTCTGTGAGCCCTGTCACATGCTGGTGTGAGACAGATGCCATAGTCATCCCGCATTGTGACGTACATCACACTCAGGTGGGCCATCTTCACCCTTGCCGGGCTCAGACACAGTCCGCATACTTTGTTCTGGCATTCTTACTGAGGCTTTTACTCATCGATTCACAGGACCAGTATCAACAGGCGCTGGCGCACGCCGTAAGCCTGCATCAGTCGGGCCAGCTGACCGCGGCGACTGACCAGTACCAGCAACTGCTGGTTCGTTATCCGGATTCGGCAGAGTTGATGCAGTATCTGGGTATTGCCTGCCTGCAAACCGGTAAGGCCGGCGCCGCCGTGAACCTGTTCAGATCGGCGCTGCAACGGGAACCTCATGATGGCGGGTTGCTGATGAACCTGGGGACAGCGCTGCAGCAGACTGGCGAAAATGCTGCAGCGGCGACAGTGCTGAAACAGGCGCTTGGTTACTTTCCGGAGCATCCTGCCTTACTGGCGAATCTGGGTAACTGCCTGTTGCAACTGGGTGAGCCGGTTTCAGCGTTGCAGCACTATCAGCAGTCTTTACACCTGAATGAACATCAGCCTGAGGTATGGCGCAATGTTGCGCTGTGTTTACTGCAGCGGGCCAGAGTTTCAGAAGCTCTCGACGCCATTCGGCGCGCTGAAGCACTGGCACCGGGACATCCTGCCATACTGGTAGCGAAAGGCACGATTCTGATGGAAGCGATGGTGCCAGCGGAGGCAGCTGAGTGTTTCCGGCAGGTGCTGCAGCAACAGCCCCGGGCTGCAGAGATCTGGTGCAATCTGGGTAATGCCCTGAAACGTTGTCATGACATGACGGGTGCTTTCGGAGCGTTGGAGAAATCCCTTGCGGGTGCGCCTGACTACGCAGAAGCGCACTATTCCATGGGTGTGTGGTACGAAGAAAGTGGTGATGCTGTGCAGGCAGAGAAACATTTTCGTCAGGCACTGGCGCTTGACCCTTACTGTGCCCGGGCCTGGCGCAGTATCAGTCATCTCGGCAAGGGGCGCTGTTCAGCTGAAGATGTCGGGCGCATGCAGATGATTCTTGAAGCTGAATCCGTGTCCCCGTTGCAACGGGCAGAAGCAGCCTTTGCGCTGGGCAAAGCGCTGGAGGACGGCGGAGACTACAGTGCCGCGATGGACTGTTACCTGCAGGCGAATCGCTGTGTACGGGACAATATTGATTATGACCCGGGGGCTGATGCAACGCTGATGACGGGGCTGGCCACCTGCTTCAGTGCTGAGTTTATCGCCCGCAACCAACGTGAAGCGATGGCGGGCGAGGGGCTGATCTTTATCGTGGGTATGCCAAGATCTGGTACCACCCTGGCAGAACAGATACTGGCGAGCCATCCTCAGGTCAGCGCTGGTGGCGAACGCTCAGATTTTCCGCTGGCCATCGCAGCAGAGCTGCCTATGCTGGGCGGTGCCGACTACACCGCTGCCGTCGCGACGGCTGAACCCGGACAACTGAACCAGATAGCACGCCGCTATCTCATGGCTGTTGGGGAAGGGCAACAACCGAACCAGAGGCACACAGACAAACTGCCGATGAATTTTCTGAACCTCGGCCTGATCAGCATCCTGTTTCCGGCAGCCCGCGTGATTCATTGCCGCCGGCATCCCGTTGATACCTGTCTGTCGGTGTTCAGACACCACTTCGCTGCCCATGGGCATACCTATGCCTATGATCTTCAGGAACTCGGCGCTTACTACCGCCACTATGAGCGGTTGATGGAACACTGGCGACGGGTAATACCGCCGGAATCTGCATTTTTCGAACTGGTCTATGAGGATCTGATCAATGATCAGGAAGGCATAACTCGGCAATTGCTGGCCCACTGCGGCTTACCCTGGGATGACCAGTGCCTGCAGTTTCATCAGACGGCGCGCCCGGTTGCGACACTGTCCGCCAGTCAGGTTCGGCAGCCCGTCTACCGGGATGCGATCGACCGCTGGAAGCTCTACGGTGACAGTATCGCGCCGCTGCTGAGGGCTCTTGATCAGGGCTGAGGGCTCTTTACTTATGCTGAGGGCTCTTTACCCGAGCTGAGGGCTCTTTATTCAAGCTGAGGGCTTTTACCCGAGCTGAGGGCTCTTTACAGCCGCTGACGGCTCTTTGTTACCGCTGACGGCTCTTTGTTACTGCTGACGGCTCTTGTTATCGCTGAGGGCTCTTGTTATCGCTGAGGGCTCTTTACTCAAGCTGAGGGCTCTTCACAAAGAGCCCAGGATGACGAAGATGGCTGTGCCACTGGCTGTCAGGATCAGGCTGATCTTTCTGAGCCCGGGACTCTGAATGCCGAGAATCAGACCTGATATCACGACGATCAGTAAACCCAGCGCCATCAGTTGTTGTAACCGTTTGAATAATCCCGGACCGTGACCCTTGTGTAATTCCACCAGACTCTTGATCAGGTCTGGCTCTGAACGGGTCAGGCTCACACTACCATCACCGGCGACACTGAACTGATAGCTGGTTCTCGAAGTCGGGCGGGTAACCGTGGTATTGCCGCCGGTTCGCAGATATTCGAAGTCGTGGTCGATGCCAGCATTCTGAAGAATGCGACGGGTATCGGCCTCCAGTGAAGGCGACTTCAGGTCCAGTACGGTGCCGGCTGGCAGTGTAACCCTGGTGTCAGTTGTGGTGCCTTTAATCTCCAGCAGATACAAACCACCACTCAGCGCCATCAACAGAATGCCGGGAGCAAAAAAAGCGGCAAGGTAAAGATGAATGTTGATCCAGTTTCTTCTGGACATGGAAGTCTCCTTTTATTCATGCGGTGAAAGGTCAGTTGCAGTTCCGGTCTGAGGGGTGCCAGTGGTTCCCGCAGTTTCACGACGAGTCTGCTGACGTGACTGATTCGTTCTCTGTCGTCGTCATAGCGCAGGTCAGCCGTTCTGTTTATACGTCGCTATGACAATTCATCTGTCGTTGGTATATTCCTGATTTATCATTCGTTTCCCAGCCATTTATTCTCCAGCACCCTTTTCTGTCGGGGCGCAGGTCACGGAGCAGGTCATGACTCAGACATATACCCGTAAAACCTATAACCGGTTAAAGAGAGCGCCTGGCCGCGCCAGTTATGATGAAGCCATTGTACACCAGATTCTGGATGCCAATCTGATTTGTCATGTAGGGTATGAAATTGATGGCCAACCCTTTGTTACTCCCACCAGCTTCTGGCGTGAAGAGAACAGAGTTTACTGGCATGGCGCCGCTGCCGGCCGCATGCTGAAGCACCAGAAAGCTGGGGTAAAGGTCTGCTTTACTGTCTCGCAACTCGATGGTCTGGTCATGGCCAGATCTGCTTTTCACCACAGCCTGAACTATCAGTCGGTGATGGCCTTCGGCACGGCTTACCCTGTCGTCGACAGAACGGAAAAGAATCGTCAGCTGGAATTGTTCATGGACCGGCTGGCGCCGGGACGCTGGGATGAAGTCAGGCCGCCTAATGCAAGAGAACTGAGACTGACTACGGTCATGGAACTGGTGCTGGATGATGTGGTGGCCAAAGTCAGAAACGGACCGCCAGTTGATAATGACGAAGATCACTTGCTGGATTGCTGGGCGGGGATCATCCCTTTTCATACCGCAACCGGCGCTCCAATGGATGACCCGCAGTTACGCGCTGGCATTCTTCCCGCGGCAAATCTCAGGCAGGGAATCGTTTCCCTCGTACGCAAGTTTGGCAGGGTGATGCCATGGTAGCGGTGACAGGGCTTGATCACGTCTGGCTCAGTGTTTCTGATCTCGCGGTTTCCCGACAATATTATGATGTGGTGCTGGGTAGCATTCTCGAGTTCAGCCAGAATGAATTCGAGTTGGATGACGTCCCGCATCTTAACTATTTCAACCGGCACTACGGCATAATCCTGCGGCCTGCACCGGAACCTGGTGATGTTTCTGCAGGCAGACCCGGCCTCCATCATCTGTGTCTGCGGGTTGATACCATCGATGATGTCAAAGCAGTAGCGAGCGCCATGCAGGCAGCAGGGCTCAACTGCTCTGAAGCCGCAAGATACCCCAAGTATGCCCCGGATTACTGGGCGGTGTACTTTAATGATCCCGATAACATTCACCTCGAAGTCACCAATTTCCGGGAGGAACGCCGGCAGCGATTTTTTAATCCCGCTTAATCGGGCATTGAATTGTCGCGGTTAAATAGTAAAGTATATGCTTTGCTAAATTAAGCGGGAGGGACTGACGCGATGGAATCTCTGTCATTACCGGAGGCTGTACAGGCGTTGCTGAAAGACAGTGCTGGTTATCATCCGGAATACCCGCCGGACGGTAACAGCGATCATTTGCCCATGGCCTTGCTGGCTATGCATAGCCTCGGGGCTCCCCAGACGGTTCTGACAGCTTTCCGGCAAAGCTACAGCCAACGCCTGGTACCCATGACCAACCCTGCTGATACGGCCATCTTGCGCCTGAATCAGGAGTATCAGCACGAAGTTGAGATGTTGGGCATTGATCAGTTGGTAGCACGCCGCCTGCCACCCTTGTTGTCGTCGCTGACCCGGGGTGCTTTTCATCCACTGATCAGGCTGGGCTATGGCATAGAATTTGATTTACCGGGTGAAGTCGCGGCGGCCCTTGCCTATCTGCACTGGTTACATAATCAGGCAGAGACCACCGGGCTGATGCCGGATGTTGTACCGACGCTGATACCCACCCGCGAAGATCTCCGCGATTTTCTGCTGGCACAGGTGCAGCGGGGTGCACCAGAACTGGCCGGTCAGCGCTTCGATGCCCGTCTCACTGCTCTGGAACAGCAAGGTCTGATGCCGGGAATACAGGCTGAAAATTTTGACGAATGTGCGAGGGTTGCGCTCGATGTCTACCTCTCCACGCGGAATTTTTTCGCGCTGCATATGGTAACCGCCACCTGGGCTGCCAGACAGTGTGCAATGCTGCTTGAACAGCCGGAAAGCTGTCTCGCGGCGCTCAGCAGCGGACTGGCGGCGGCCCATCTGATTCTGGGTGCGCCGTCATTCCATCCTGAGCAGGTGCAGGCAGCCCCGGCAGGACTCGATGAAGAACACTTGTTCAAGTATCTGTTTGTGTGCCGGCAGGAATATGCGGGTACCGGTGACCAGCGTTACCCTGCGGAATTCCAGCGGTTTGCTGCAACGGGACGGGTGCCAGACTGGCTGACTGGCATCGCTTGACCTGTGGCGACCGATTGCGGTTTGATCATGTCTTTCAGGTAAATCAGGCAGACCCGTATGAACCGACTGCAGGCAGAGATCGAACAGGCATTCGATGGCGCATCCATTACCGATCTGGACAGTAAGCTGAAACAGGTTTACCGGCATCTGGAAACAGGTTCGGTGCGGGTCGCTGAAAAACAGGATGGCCAGTGGGTCGTCAATGAATGGGTTCGCAAGGCAATCCTGCTCAGCTTCTCAAAGTTTCCCCCCGTGCTGATGAACGATGGCGTTACCCATTATCTCGACCGCATTCCACCGCGTTTCCGGGATGCCACTCAGGAGGAATTTGCCCGCTTGGGTACCCGTGTGACACCAGGTTCAGTGGTCAGGTCCGGTGCCTACCTTGGGCGTGATACGGTGATTATGCCGGGCTTTATCAATGTCGGCGCCTGGGTCGGCGACGGTACGATGGTAGATACCTGGGCGACGGTGGGTTCCTGCGCTCAGATCGGCAAGCATGTACATCTGTCTGGCGGCGTGGGAATCGGGGGTGTGCTGGAACCCATGCAGGCAACGCCCACCATCATCGAAGACCATTGTTTCATCGGCGCCCGCTCAGAAATTGTGGAAGGCGTCATCGTTGGCACCGGTGCGGTTATTGGCATGGGTGTATTTATTGGCCAGAGCACACCCATTTATGACCGCGCCAGTGGTGAGATTACTTATGGGCGCGTGCCCGACTATTCGGTTGTTGTGGGCGGTAGTCTGCCGAGAGGAGATTACAACCTCAACGCCGCAATCATTGTGAAAACCGTCGATGAGCGCACCCGCGCCAAGACCGGCGTGACGGAGTTATTGCGGGGACTCAGTTAACCGCGATTGCGGATCAGACATTCCTGCATGGATGATGCCACCAGCTTGCCATCAGGGTCATAGAAAGCACCGCGGTTAAAGCCCCGCCCATTGGAAGCGCGGGTAGTTTCCTTGATGTATACCAGCCAGTCATTGATATTTATGTCATGGTGGAACCAGAGGGCGTGATCGAGGCTGGCCATCTGCATGGCATTGCGATCAATCCTGCCGC
>JAGRIO010000221.1 GCA_020443225.1 Pseudomonadales bacterium | reverse complement strand
AGCAGCACGATAGGAGTCACTGCTTCCGTCGACGCTAACAACAAGCTGGTGTTTACCCGTGACTTGGCTGAGTCAGGTACTCTGGAAATCTCCAATGTCGATGGCGTTGGTATCACTGATCTGCAGGCTTCACAGGTACTGGGTTATTCGCTGAATGACAGTAATGGTGACGGCACAATCAGCACCAATGGCGCGAATGCCACTACAGTGGGTGCCCAGAATGCGGCGGCGAACTACTTTACTTCTGGTAACAGCTACGAAGCTGGCGCAGCCTCTTCCAGTACAGTGACTTTTGAAACCGGTGCTGCGGAATCCGCTTCCCTGACAGTGGGTGTGGGCGCTGGTACTGTGCCGACTTCAACGGGCATTAACCTGACTCAGGCTGGTGCCATTGAATTCCAGGTGTCGCTTAACAACGGCGAATCATTCACTGTGACGACTACAGCTCAGAGCGGCGTTACTGACGCTACTCAGGCGGAACTGGTCAGCGCCCTGAACTCGGCTTTTGATACTGCGACTGGCTCCAACGGCCTTAACATTGGTACCGGGCAGATCTTTGCCAGCTATACGGCTGATAACGAACTGGTGCTGACTACGGGTACCAAGGGATCTTCAGTCAGTCTGGAAATCACCGGGGTAACAGGCTCGCCTGCCGTTGACACTCTGGGACTGAGCAGTGCCGTGGGTACGGTAGCTACCGGTCTGGGTGGTACGGAAGCTGCTACTGTTACTATTGCCGAAGGTAATACGCCTGATTTCGGTTACGCCTTTGACGGTGCAGTCACACAGCTGCAGACCGGTGACAGCCGTGACCTGGTCAAGCGGGATAATCTCAGTTTTGATATCTCTTACAACAATGGTTCAACGATTGTTAATGATACGATCACGATCAATGCCGACAGCAGCCCACGCTCACCTTCACTGGTGGTTGACCTGGGAACAGTGCTTGATGGTGATGGCACCACAACCTTTGGTGCTGGATCCGCGCTGGATGGCACTGGTGCATTCACCGCGCTGACAGCTGGTGATATCAACTTTGACCTGATCTATAACGGTGTGAAAGCCAATGTGAACAACACAACGGCTGCCGCCACAGGTGCTGCCCTGGTTGCTGATCTTCAGGCAGAAATCGACACTAACTTCGCGGCTGCAGACCTGGGTTTCAGTGCTGCTGATGCTTACACAGCTGGTGATATTAAGGTTAGCATTGATGCCAACAACAACCTTGTTTTCACCACCAAGAACACCAATGGTGAAGCAACACTGGGTATTGTTAATGATGGCGGTGCCAACGGTGCCACTATTTCCTCTGTCACTACCGGTGATGGTGCGAGCTACACAGTAGCGGCAACGGGTTCCGGTACGGAAGTCACCGCCGGCAACTACGCTGGAGATGCAGGTGCCCAGGTCCGCTTTACCGGTGGTACCTTTGATAACACCTATAACTTCTCGGCTGCAGCTGCCCAGGCAACCTTCGACATCTCTTACTCTGCTAACGGTGTAACAACTGATGCCACTGTGACGATTGCCGGTGACCTTGCTTCTGGTAACGATGCTGCGCTGGCAGTGATTCAGGCTGCTCTGGATACCGCGCTGGGTTCACAGAGCGTGATTGCCAGTGTCGATGTGGATAAAGGCGATCTGGTGCTGACCTCAGTGGATAAGGGAAGTGATGTTTCTCTGAGGGTGAGTGGTTTCGAGAGTGAAACAGCGGGCGGCCTCACTGCGCTCGGTGTTACCACTGCAACGGATCTCTCTGACACAGGTGCAGATGCTGATCCGGATGCCGCTCTGCTGGAAACGATCAACGATGCAATTGCCGCATCCTCGATCTCTACCAATGTGACAGCGTCTGTCGATAAAGACTACAACCTGGTCTTTACCACAGCAACGACCGGTGCAGATATTGAAGTCTCTGTCGGTAACTTTGTCGGTAGCACCGACGCGCTGGCAGCGCTGGGTGTTTCCGGAACGGAGCGCGCTTATGGTGCTGAGATAGTTCAGGATATTGGTCTGTCCTCAACTGCCGGTGATGCCTTCGGTGATGGTGCGACAGGTGTCAGCCTCGCTGGGGCAGCAGGATCTGCCTACAGCTTCAGTCTGTCATTCAATGGCGGTGAAGCCGTTACCGTGCAGAATGCCGGTGGTGGTACGCCGACCAATGCAACCGCCAACGAGCTGGTTCAGGATATTCAGACTCAACTGGATGCTGCTCTCAGCGCGACTGGTGGTACCAGTATCGGTGACGGTGCTAATGGTTACACTGATGGTGACGTCGTAGTGTCCATCAACTCCAGCGGCGAACTGGTGTTCACTAACACCAGAACTGATGCGAATTCCACCCTTGAAGTGGTCAGTGGTAATGTCAGTGGTACAGCGTCTAACACGCTGTCAGCCACAGGCGTGGTCAGTGCAGTGAACTACTCTGATACTGGTGCCCAGGCATCGATCAAAGAGGCTACAGGTACCGCTGTTAACGATACCTTTGCGTTCAACGACACTAACTTTGCGACCTTTGATATTACCTTTAATGACGGGTCAGGCGGACCTGATGTGACAGGTACGGTACTGCTTGGGGGTAACGCCACGAACGGTGGTACTAACTTCACTGGTACAGACCCGGATAACTTCATCACAGCCCTGCAGACTGCGATAAATTCCGTGGTCGATACTGACGGTGATATTACAGCGAGCCTGGACAAAAATGGCTTCCTGGTCTTCACCACAGCGAACGACACAGGTGCTGATGTAACTTTCACCATCGATAACTTCCAGGAAACCGGTACCGGCGCTCTGGCAGCACTCGGACTCGGTGATGGAACCAGTACGCCTTATGCGAACTTGACCTTCGCTGCTTCCGGCCAGGACACAAATATTGTGACCAATCCGGCAGGTACGATTGTCAGCGACACCGGTCGTGACCAGCCAGCACAGAACAACACGCTGACAGTCACTGGTCTGGAAGGTGGTGATGAAACTATCGTCCTGGAAGGCAGCTACACCGATCGTGAATCCATCGTGGCCGAGATCAACAGCAAGCTGAGCAACGCGACTGCGACGCTGGATGACAATGGTGTGATCACAATTACCGATAACAGCACTGCACAATCCAGTGAAGGTAACGTTGTCGGGGTATCCGGTAATGCTGCAATCACGCTGGGCTTTGATGGCTCTGGTAACGCTTCAGCGGGTATCCGCAATGAAGGTGTTGCCGGCAGCGGTAACGAAACCCAGGTGATCAGAACATTGCTGGACGGTGACCTGCGCATCAATGGTGTCAGTATCACGGCTTCTCAGGCCTCTGATGATACGGCCTCTAACGAGTTGGCCAATACTTCCAGCAAGGCGGCCAGTGGTATTGCCATTGCAGCAGCGATCAACAAGGCAACTGAGACAACCGGTGTCACGGCTTATGTGAATGAAACAGTCGTTAATGGTGGCACCTCCAACATTGACCGCGTTTCCGCCGGTGACCAGGGTGATGTTTACATCAACGGTATTTCTACCGGTACCATCACACTGGGTTCAGACAAGGAGTCGAACCGTGCCAATGCGATTGCCGCGATCAACCAGATTTCTGGTCAGACCGGTGTATTCGCCAGCGACAATGGAGGTGGTATTACCCTGACAGCTGGAGATGGCCGTAACGTTTCGGTTGCTATTGATACCAAGGGCACTGACTTCACTGGTCTGATGATTGGTCTGGATGCCAGCAAGAAGGGTATCGCAGAAGCCGACTTCGCAGGCCAGGGACTGAGCTACGCCGAAGTGGCAGCGACAACCTCGTCTACCATTCGCCTGGAGTCCTCTAAGGAGTTCACGGTCAGCGCCGGTACCAATGGTGCAGTCGGTGACGATGGCTTCGGTGGTCTGGCAGGTCTGGGTATCAAAGCCGGTACCTACGGCGGCGCAGACAGCGGTCAGTTCCTCAACGAAGTCGACATCTCCACCGTTGATGGTGCACTGAGTGCACTGGATGCCCTGGACAACGCGCTGCAGAGTGTGAACTCTGAAAGGGCGAATCTCGGTGCTATCCAGAACAGACTGCAGTCGACTATCGACAACCTGTCGATTTCGGTTGAGAACCTGCAGGCTGCGAACTCGCGGATTCTGGATGCTGACTTTGCTGCTGAAACAGCAGAACTGTCCAGAACCCAGGTGCTGCAGCAGGCTGGTATCTCAATCCTGGCACAGGCCAATGCTGCACCTCAGCAGGTATTGTCCTTACTCCAGTAACAGATGGATCGGATACTGGTTCTTCACGTGGTCTATGATGAATAGCGTGGAGAACCAGTTATCCACCGATTTAGAGGTTCGTTATGAATACGATTAATCCACAGAACACACCGGCAGGTGTGCAGCGTATTGAAACGCGGGGTGGAGAACGAACGGAATCGACATCGAATCCCGTGGATCCTGGCGGCAAGGGCTTGCCGCAAGAGGCAAAGATTGTCTCAGAAACCCAGGGAACAGGGCCCAGGGATCAACTGGCCGCAGCAGTGGCAAAGCTGAACGATTATGTTCAGTCCGTGCAGCGGGATCTGGAGTTTTCACTGGATGACAGCACTGGTATCTCGGTCATTACCGTCCGGGACCGGCAGTCATCAGAGGTGATTCGACAGATTCCTTCTGAAGTAACGCTTCAGCTGGCACAGAAGTTGAATAATGAAGAGCCATTGCTGCTGTTCAGTGCGCAGGTTTAAGGAAAGAACATGTGAGCTGACAGAGAGGTTGGTACAACCATCGCATGATGGAAACAGGGCAGGGTCGCAATCCGGATTTCCGGACTGCGATTTTTCCCGTACTAAGGGTCTGAAAATCGGCCCTGTGGAAATACAGCAACGCTGAAACTAACGGAAGAGAATCTCAGCGTGGCAGCAAAATATGAAGAGACGAGAGAGGTTTTAGCATGCCATCGATTCAATCACTGGGCGTAGGCTCAGGGCTGCTGACCACGGAAGTGGTCGATGATCTGGTTGCAGCGGAACGCAAGACGGTTGATTTGCGTCTGGATCTGCAGACCAGTGAATACGAAGCCGAGATATCTGCATTTGGTTCGATTACCAGTGCAGTTGAAGGTTTGCGTTCGGCAACCAGTGCACTGACAGCCAGAGGGGCAACGGACTCACTGAAGGCCACCAGCAGCGACTCAGCGCTGAGTGCCAGCGTAACCAGTGTGGCTGAAGCGGGTACCTATTCGGTTGTGGTCAATCAGTTGGCGCAGTCTCACTCTCTTGTCAGCAAATCTTACGATTCTATTACTGATATCGTCGGCACCGGCGAACTCACGTTTCGTTTTGGGACCACCACCTACAGCGGTACGGACTATGACAGCTTTGCGCTGGACACCGCTAAGACCAGCAAAACACTGACAATCGATTCTTCCAACAACACCCTGTCCTCACTTCGAAGCGCGATCAATAACGGCGACTTTGGCGTTCGTGCCACGATCGTTAACGATGGTGAAGGGTTTCGTCTGTTGCTTTCAACGGAAGATGCCGGGGCCTCTAATTCCATGGAAATTCTGGTAGCCGGTGATGCGGGGTCTGGCCTGAAGGCGCTGGCCTATAACAGCGACTATAACGGCGCAGCTGCGGTGGGCGCGATTTCGGAAGGTGGCAGTGTCGATCTGTCATCGGGCATAGATTTCAGTACGACCAACGCCAGCTTCTCACTGACGGTAGGTGCTGTCAGCGGTATCAATGTGACAGTGAACCAGGATGCGACAACGGATCTTGGCGGAGGTGGTGGTACCCAGGCGGATAACCTGATAGCCATTCAGGCGGCGCTGGACAGTGCCCTTGTGGCCAAAGGGTTGGCAGCCGGCGATGTCATTGCTTCAGTAGACGACAATGATGGTGGACTGATACTCACCACACTCGCGACCGGCAGTTCGGCAGCCATTGAAATAACCGCAGATGACGGGGTGCTGGGGCTGAATCCCAATCTGGGCGCGCGCTACGGCTCGGACGGCTCTATGACCGAAACTCAGGCAGGGCAGTCCGCTTCACTGACCATCAACGGTCTGGCGGTAACCCGTGAATCGAATGCAGTGGCTGAAGTGATCAATGGGGTTACCCTGAATCTTTCCGGGGCAGACGCCGGGAAAACCATCAGTCTCAGCATCGCCCACGACACGAGTGCCATCGTTGAGAAAGTGCAGAACTTTATCGATAAGTTCAATGAACTGAAGGTGCTCTCAGACGAAGCGACGGCCTTTAATCTTGATACCGGTGAGAGCGGAATATTACTGGGCGATTCAACACTCAGAACCATTAACAGCCGCATGCGGAATATCATGAATTCGGTGGTCGATGGTATCGTTGGCAGCAAATTCCGTACTCTGGCTGAAGTGGGTATTTACACCAATCAGGACAACAGCTTCCTGCTGGAACTCGACACGGCGCGTCTCAATGAGGCCATCGCAGAAAATTCCGATGCCATTAAAAGCCTGTTTTCAACCAATACGTCCAGTTCCGATCCGTTAATCGAAGTGATTAACACAGGCGTCAATACCCAGCCTGGCAGTTATGCCGTGGAAGTGACCCAGCTGGCGACCCAGGGAGTGTACCAGGGCGATACCAATGTGGCGCTGGATACCAATGTAGTGATTGACGATGATAACGACACCT
>JAGRIO010000220.1 GCA_020443225.1 Pseudomonadales bacterium | reverse complement strand
CAACCCACATATAACTTCAAACGCTTTTCGTAAATTTGCGCTGCTCATGGTGACCGTTCTGGGTACAACCTGCGCTCAGATAGCTGGCGCAGCGGGACTGCTGACGCCCAACAACAGCGACACAGCTACCCCTGAAATTCGCCAGCACCACGTAGAGGTGGTCATTGAAAACGGCTACGCCATTACCCGCATTGAACAGGTGTTTTATAACCCGTCACCTGCAGATATCGAAGCGACTTACGCTTTTCCTGTACCGGCAAAAGCCGCTGTCGCTGAATTCACCTACTGGATTGACGATGTGGCAGTTACCGGCGAAGTAACCACCCGCGACCGGGCCCGGGAAATCTATACGGCGGAGAAAGCGCAGGGGCGGGAAACCGCCATCACCGAGCAAAACGAATATAAAACCTTCGACAGCACGGTTTACCCCGTGCGTGGTCAGCAGGAGGTTCGCATCCGTCTGGTGTACATACAACCCACCCATGTCGACAGTGGCATTGGCCGGTACGTCTACCCACTGGAAGACGGCGGCACCGATGCAGCCCAAACCGCTTTCTGGTCATGGCAGGATGCTGTCACAGAGTCCTTCAGTTTCAGGCTGACGCTTCGTTCCGGCTATCCCATTGATGGGTTGCGATTGCCGCAACATCCACAAGCGACCATCACCAGGCAATCGGCTCAGGAATGGCAGGTCGCACTAAGCAGTGACGTCACTGCCAGCGCGGAGCAAACGGCAGAATCCTCGCCTTCTGGCGCAGGTACGACCAGCATCGCTCACAAACTGGATCAGGATATTCTGGTGTACTGGCGCCTGCAGGCAGGTTTGCCGGGCGCTGTGGATCTGGTGTCTTATCGCGAGCCAGACTCCAGTCAGGGCACCTTCATGCTGACTCTGACTCCGGCTGACGACCTGGACATTCTGCAACAGGGTCGCGACTGGATTTTCGTGCTGGACTTCTCTGGCTCGATGCAGGGCAAGTACGCCAGTCTGATAGAGGGTGTTACCAACGGATTGAATAAGCTGCAACCAGGGGACCGGTTCAGAATCTTTTTATTCAACGACAGCGCCTGGGAAGTCACCCGCGGCTATACGCCAGTTACCGCGCCTTCTGTACAGCAATACGCAGAACAATTGCATCGCCTGACACCAGACGGCAGCACTAATCTCTACGACGGTTTACAGCTGGCGCTACAATCAACCGATGCAGACCGGGCAAGCGCCATCATGCTGGTCACAGACGGCGTTGCCAACGTTGGCACCACTGAAAAGAAAGCTTTCCTGAAGTTACTGGAAAACCGCGATGTTCGCCTGTTTACCTTCATCATGGGCAACAATGCCAATCGCCCCTTGCTGGAAGGCATGGTGAAAGTTTCTCAGGGTTTCTCCATGGATGTGTCAAACAGTGATGACATTATGGGGCAGATATTACTCGCCGCCGACAAACTGATCCGCGAGTCACTACGGAATATTCAGATCAGCTTTGACGGCATCAAAGTGCGGGATCTGACCCCGGCACAACCCGGCAGCCTTTACCATGGCCAGCAACTGGTCATGCTGGGTCACTACTGGGGCAAGGGTGAAGGCAGGGTGACCATCACTGGTGCCGCAGGCAGCGACGAAATAAGCTATGAAGCTGATCTGGATTTCAGTCATGCTCCACAACTGAATCCGGAACTGGAGCGGCTCTGGGCCTTCGCCAGCATCGAATCCCTGCAGGATAAGATGGACTATCTTGGCCACAATGCCGATACCGAACAGGCGATTACTGACCTGGCCATCGAGTACGGGCTGGTGACTGACTACACCTCCATGATTGTGGTCAGGGAAGAGCTGTATGCGCAATATGGCCTGGACCGCAACAATCAGGCCCGCACAGCGCGGGAACAGCAGGCCCAACAGGCTCGTCAGGCCGCTCCGGTACAGTCTTCCCGCCAGTCCGTAGGCCAGTCCCTGAGTGGCAATCGTGCCTATCCTTCTGGTGGCGGAGGCGGCGCAGTGAACGGCTGGCTGATACTGATTCTGCTGCCAGCGCTGTACTTCTCACTACGTCGTCAGCACGCCGTATGATCATCACCTTTCACCATTGCGGTATGGAAACAGTTTTCACCGCACCGGTCCCTGCCAGCAGGGACCTGAAGGAGAGAAGACAAAGCCTGCGCACCCGGACACCCCCGTTACCAGTGCTGACCATTGGCCTGGTCATCATAACGGCGTTACTGCAGTTCCTGTTACCCGCCAGCGGCTTCGTGTTGCTGGCGCTGGACCTGCAGACCGTCTCCGATCAGCCCTGGCAACTGGTTACTGGCCATCTGGTTCACAGTGATGTCAGTCACTGGTTCTGGGATATGCTGGCCTTCACCATCGCGGGCGCCCTGGCAGAGATGATATCGAAACGCTTCTGGTTTACAGCGCTGGTTGCCGGCCTGCTGGCAGTCAATCTGCTGCTGATATCGCCGCTATGTACTCTGACTGCTTACTGCGGTTTTTCCGGCGTGTTGAACACGTTTATCTTTCTGGTGCTGGCCAGGGAGATACTGATCAGCCATCGCTCCGGGGAGCAGCGTCTCTGGCCCTGGTTGCTGACTGCTGTATGCCTGATGAAGCTGGGCGCAGAACTGTGGGCAGGTCAGGCCTTGCTGACCAATACCGACTGGCAGTCTTATCCCATGGCGCACCTTGCTGGCTTTGTCGGCGCCTGCGCCGCTATTCCGTTCGCTTTACGGCCCGGAACTGCGGCGGTTGCCAGTCATGTCTGAACGACACCAGCAGAATTGAGCCGTGTTTTTCCGGCGTATAGGGCGTTTCTTCGGTAATGCTGACAAATTCGCTGGCCAGCCGGTCAATTCTGTTGCGGATTTCCGCCATTTCACTCTGCGCGGTGAGTCCCCAGATAAAGCGGTAATAGCTTTTGTCTTCGCTCTGATCGGGACTGAAGAAATCCTGCAGCACGGTCTGGAAAAAGAAGGCCTGCAGCGGACCATTATTCCGCCAGCGAAAATTCCGTGACACAAACAACCGGTAGCGATTGCCCGGCAGCAACTCAATGATGCCGAGCCGGTCCAGTTGCACCATCAGCCGGATGAGTTCTGGTTCAGTAAACTGGTAGTGCGCCAGAATCTTCTGAAAACTCCAGCGGTTAGTCACACAGGTACCAACCAACAACAGCCGCAGGTCTTCGACCAGAGCCTTTTCCTGCAGTTCCGACAGCATATCAATCGGTGCTTCGCGGGATTCTGCAGACTTGATTACTTCGCCCAGGGTCATACCCAGCAGTTCCGCAACAGCTTCAATTCGCTGCATCGACAGGGTTTGCTCTGAAAACAGCCGCTTGACGCTGGCAGTCGAGATATCGAGATGTTCCGCCACCTCGCGGTAGGTCAGGCCGTGCGCCTTCAACAGGCGCTTCAGCTCATCATAGATGCGTTCAGTTTCGCTCATTCGGTCACCTTCCATCGATCACAAAGTATCGTATTACGATACCACGCACAGAACTTATAGCAACTGAGCGCACTTTTTCTATTAAATGCGAGACTTCAATCAACACTGAGCACAGCAACATGAATATCTGGCAACAAGCTGCCGCCATGGCAGCGCAGACCCCCGCCGACCGCAACCGCTATGCAGACTTTCTGCGCGCCGTTTCCATTCTGATGGTCATCATCGGGCACTGGCTGATCGCCGCCATCTGGGCTGATGGCAATGGCATACACACCACCAGTATTCTTCGGGAACAACCTGCTACCCAGTGGCTGACCTGGTTGTTTCAGGTTATGCCCGTTTTCTTCATTGTCGGCGGCTATGCCAACGCCGTATCCCTGGAAAGTGCCAGCAAAAAGGGTATGGGTTATGGCAAGTGGCTGATCTCAAGACTAGAGCGCTTATTACGCCCCTTGTTACCACTGGTCATGGTGTGGACCGCTGCGGCACTGGTGCTGAATCAGCAGGGACTGGCGGCAGAAAGTATCACCGGAATCACTCAGGCTGCCCTGGTACCGGTATGGTTTCTGGCGATCTATACACTGATCGTCGCCATGGCACCTCTGGCATTTCGTGCCTGGCAGCGTCTGGGCTTCGTCTCAGTCATCATCCCTGCTGCGCTGGCGGTGGCCACTGATATCATCAGCTTTAATACATCTTTTGCCGGCATAGCCTGGACCAATTACCTGTGGGTCTGGCTGACAGTTCATCAACTGGGCTTCGCCTGGCGGGCGGGTCGCCTGCAGTCCACCACCAAGCGGGCGCTGCTGGCAATCAGCGGTTGGGCGGCACTGGCAGCACTGGTGGCTCTGGGCCCCTATCCGCTCGCCATGGCCGGTTCACCTGACCCGGCACTCAGCAATACACTGGCGCCCAAGATCACTCTGATAGCACTGGGCTGCGGTCAGTTCGGTCTGCTGCTTCTGGCGCAGAACTTCGTGAACCGCCTGCTCAGCAAAAAGCCCTTATGGACCGCCACCATTCTGATCAACAGCATGATCATGAGCCTGTATCTGTGGCACATCACTGTGATGCTGATTGTCTGTGGTCTGGGATTCTGGATCGGTAATGCCTTTATGGCCATAGAGCCTGGTACCGCGATCTGGTGGTACACCCGGCCCGCCTGGATGGGACTGCTGTTCGTAACGCTGATACCCGTGGCGCTGATCCTGTCTTCTCTGGAACGCTCTGGCCACAGCCACAAATACCCGGCTCCTCACGCCAGTCGCCAGGTGGCGGGCGCAATCATTGCCTGCGCAGGGATTGCCCTGATGTCGGCACAGGGAGTCAGCAGTCAGTCTGGCCTGCGTTCACTCTTACTGCCAACCGGCACTGTGATCGGTGGCACCTTACTGGCCGGCATCCGGGTGCCGGGCTATACCACCCTGCGAAGACGGCTTTCCGCACTGGCCTGATCTGCAATTGCCAAGCGCACCTGCGGGGTTTAGCCTCGGTGAGATTGCAGATCTGAATCCGGGAGACAAGATCATGAGCACTGTCAATTCAGCCAATCAGCCATCCGGCCACAGCAGCGCCAGAGAAACCGAGGTCATCATCATCGGTGCCGGTGTCTGCGGCATCTATATGCTGCACAAAATGCTGACTCAGGGTCGTGAGGCACTGGTTCTGGAAGCAGGCGATGATCTGGGCGGCACCTGGTACTGGAATCGCTATCCCGGCGCCCGCTTTGATTCGGAAAGCTATACCTACGGTTACTCATTCAACCGGGAGATTCTTGAGGAATGGAACTGGCAGGAACATTTTTCGGCCCAGCCACAAACGCTGGAATACCTGAACTTCGTCGCCGACAAACTTCAGGTCAGACCCCACATGCGCTTCGGCGCCAGAGTGACGGCCGCCCGGTTCAATGAACAGACGAATCGCTGGCACGTACAGCTGAGCAATCCTGACGGCAGTGAAGGGGATGAATATATTTGCCGTTTTCTGTGTACGGCCATTGGCATGTTGTCTGCCGCCACCTACCCGCGAATTCCGGGCGCAGAGGATTTTAAGGGCGAATCATTCCATACCTATTACTGGCCGAAGGAACCAGTGTCTCTGGCTGGCAGGAAAGTTGCCGTCATTGGCACCGGCGCTACCGGGGTGCAGGTTATCTCGGAAATCGCTGACAAGGTTGGCAGTCTGACAGTGTTCCAGCGCCGCCCTAACTGGTGTGCGCCTTTGCACAACAGCCCGATCTCTGCCGATGAAATGCAGGACATCAAGGCGCGCTACGATGAGATATTTGCCCAGTGCCGGGCAACCCCTAACGGCTTCCTCCATGGGCCTAACCGGAAGCCCTTTGATGAAACCACCGAAGCCGAGCGACTGGCTTACTGGAACGAATTATACGATTCACCGGGCTTTGGCATCTGGCTGTCTAACTACCGGGAAGTGCTGATGTACCCGGAAGCGAACAAGATTTTTTCAGATTTCATTGCTGACAAGATTCGCGCCAGAGTCAACGACCCGCAGGTCGCCGAAAAACTGATCCCCAAAGACCATGGTTTCGGTACCCGCCGGGTACCGCTGGAAACCCGCTATTACGAAGCCTACAACCTGCCAACCACGCAACTCGTTGACCTCACTGAAACGCCCATTGAGCGCATTGATGCAACAGGCATTCAGACCAGCGCCGAACATTACGATTTCGATCTGATCATTTACGCGACAGGGTTTGATGCCATCACCGGCGCTTTTGATCGCATCACGTTTACCGGTGTTGGCGGCCAGAAACTGAGTGACAAATGGCATGATGGACCCAGTACCTATCTGGGTGCGCAGGTACATGGCTTCCCGAATCTCTTCACCCTGGCAGGTCCTCAGAGCGCTTCGGTCTCTACCAATTTCCCACCTGCGATAGAAGCGGCCGTGGAGTGGACCGCCGACTTTATCGAATGGGTCAGCCAGCATGGCTATGAGCGGGTCGAAGCATCTCAGGCCGCCGAAGATGAGTGGGTAGAGCACGTCAAAAGCTTCTATGCCGGTTCGATGCTGGCAGAGACCAAATCCTGGTTCACCGGCTACAACTCCAATGTAGATGGCCACAATATTCTGCGTCATATGGTCTATTTCGGCGGCGCCCATACCTACCGGCAAAAACTCCGGGAGATTGCTGAACAGGGCTACGAAGGTTTTGACTTTGAAGGGGCTTCGGTCAGTCGGGCTGCGATCAGTCGGCACGCCAAATCATGGCGGAACGGCCGTACTCAATGGC
>JAGRIO010000219.1 GCA_020443225.1 Pseudomonadales bacterium | reverse complement strand
CCTGAACGACCCGCTGATGTGGTTCCTCGGCACCAACGAGAACCCGGGCGACTACCGTACCTCGGGCTGCGGCGCATGCCACGTCGTGTATGCCAACGACCGTGATCCGCGGCACTCCGGGCCCTGGGCAGATGCGGGTCATACAGGCAAGACCCAGACAGTTGATCCGACGATTTCGGCAACTGATTCAGGACACCCGATCAGACACAGTTTTACCCGCAGTATTCCGACTGCTCAGTGCATGTCCTGCCATATGCACCAGCCGAATATGTTCGTGAATACCTACCTCGGTTACACCATGTGGGATTATGAATCTGATGCGCCAGCGATGTTCCCGAAGGAGCAGAAATACCCAACTGATGAAGAGATTCGCGCGACTAACAAACGGAATCCGGAAGGGGCAGCAGTTCGTGGCTTGTGGGCTGACCCTGAGTTTATGCGCAATGTTTCTGATCTGAACCCTACGTTGAAGAACACTCAGTTTGCTGACTATCACGGCCACGGCTGGAATTTCAGAGCGGTGTTCAAGAAAGATCGCAAGGGCAATCTGCTGGACGCCGAGGGCAAGATTGTCGAACCGGATGATCCTGAAAAATTTGATAAAGCCGTACATATGTCATCCATCCACCTTGATGTGGGTATGCACTGCGTCGACTGTCACTTTTCCCAGGACAGCCATGGTAATGGCCATATCTATGGTGAGGTCGCCAATGCTGTGGAAATTGATTGCGTCGATTGCCACGGTACTGCCGATGAATATCCGACTCTGCGGACCTCAGGGCCTGCAGCACAACCCGGGGGCCGTGATCTTAGCCTGCTGCGTAACCCTGATGGCGAATTGCGGTTCAGCTGGCGCGACGGCAAGCTGTATCAGCGGAGTCTGCTCTGGCCGGAACGGGAGTGGGAAGTCAGTCTGGTCAAAGATTCAGTGAATCCCGCTTCTGAGCATTACAATGCCAAAGCGGCGCGGGCAAAACTGATGATCAACGATGCCCAGAGTCAGATCTGGGGTGAGGATATTCCGGTTGAAGAGCGTGCTCACTCTTACGACAAAATGGAATGCTATACCTGCCATCAGTCCTGGACCACCAGTTGTGGTGGCTGTCATTTGCCCATCGAAGCCAACTGGAAAACCGAACGCCATCACTACGAAGGGGGCGAATCCCGTAATTTTGCCACCTATAACCCGCAGGTGGTTCGCGATCAGATATTCATGCTGGGGCGAAGGGGTAAAATAAATGGCGGGCGTATTGCACCGCTGCGCTCGACTTCTGCTCTGGTTCTGTCATCAACCAACAGTAACCGCGAGAAGATCTATGTGCAGCAACCGCCGATATCTGCCAGTGGCTACAGCTCACAGGCGATTAATCCCCACTTTGCTCACACAGTCCGTAAAACGGAAACTCGCGTATGCTCGGATTGCCACCTCGACAAGAAGGGTGATAACAATGCCATCATGGCGCAGACCCTGGGGTTTGGTACCGACTTCATCGACTTCGTGGGGTATCACGCCTGGGTTGGTGGTGATGGCTCGGTAGAAGCAGTTCAGGTCACGGAATGGGACGAGCCGCAAGCGGTGCGCGGTAGTTTCCTGCACAAATATGCCTATCCCGATTACTATGCGAAGCATCAGGAGAACGGTCGTGAACTGCAGATTGGCCAGAGCCACACTTCAGGGACTGTAAACTGCATTCAGGTCCGGGGGGAGTATCTGTTCGCCGCTGCGGGCGATAAGGGCATGGTGGTCTACGACGTTGCTTCCATTGCCAACAAAGGCGTCAGTCAGAAAATTGTCACTGCGCCCGCGTCTAAGCTTGGCCAGAACACGACGATTCCCAGCACCAATGCCACCTGTCTGTCATTGTCGACAACGCAACCGGTTGCACCTGACCGTAATCAGGGTGAGTTGATGCGGGAGATTAATCAGGAGAAGCCGACACACCCGATCTATAAGTACGCCATCATTACCGATGCTGTTGAAGGCCTGATCCTGACTGATGTTGGCACCCTTTCAGACGGTGAACCACGGAATAACTTCCTGGAGCGCGCAGTCACCTGGAATGCAGGGGGCGTGCTGGATGGTGCCCGTGACATCACCATGGGCGGTCACATGGCCTATATCGTTGTAAAGGATGGCGTGGCTATTGTCGATCTGGATGACCCGCTGAAACCACGACATGTCACCACTGTTAAGCTGAATGATCCAAGATCGGTGTTTCTGCAATTCCGCTTTCTGTTTGTTACCGATGCCGATGGCCTGAAAGTGATTGATATCACTGAGAAAGAGCAGCCATTTGTGGTCGCGGATAATACCATTCCGATTGCAGATGCACATAAGGTGTTTGTGGCTCGTACCTATGCATATGTCGCGGCTGGCAGTGAAGGCATCTACATTGTCGATGTGGAACGACCCACCAGAATGAAGACCTATCAGGTTTACAGTGAAGGTCTGTCAGATGCCCGCGATGTGGTAGTAGCTACAACCAACGCCAGCCTGATTGGTTATGTGGCTGATGGCGCAGAGGGGCTGAAGGTCCTGCAGTTAACATCGCCGGATTCCCAACCGCGTTTTTATGGTTTCAGTCCGGAACCCATGCCGGAAACCATCGCCCACTTTAAAACCCGTAAGCCGGCGCTGTCATTGTCCAGAGGGCTGGAGCGGGACCGGGCGGTTGACGAAACCGGTGGTCAGGTGGCGGTATTCAGCCGTGTAGGCTCCGGGCCGCTGACGGAATCTGATATGAAGAGTCTGTATCTGGACAGAAACGGTAACCCCTGGTTCGTCACCGACGACGAGCCCAGTGAAGAAGGTAAAGAGGCCAGCGAACAATGATCCCGAAATTTCTGATGAATGTGTTGAGACTCACGACACTTGCCGGTGTCATTACCTGCCTCAGTGCTGTCGCGGCTGACCTGCCACAGTACGATGATAATCAGCACCTTGGGGTTGCAAGCTGTGCTTCTGGGGTCTGCCATGGATCTGTCAGAGAGCGAACAGGCACAGCGATACTGCAGAACGAATACGTGGTCTGGAGTCGTCAGGACCGGCACCGGGTAGCCTACCAGACGCTGCTGACGGATGAATCCCGCAGGATTGCGCGTAACCTGGGGCTGGAAAATGCACACCAGGCAGACATATGTCTGGACTGTCATGCCGACAATGCTGCGAACCGAAGTGCAAGGTTTCAGCTGGACGATGGTGTTGGGTGTGAAGCCTGCCATGGTGGCGCAGAACAGTATGTTTCAACTCATGTGGATGACGCTAACAGTCGCGCTGATAACATTGCTGCGGGGCTGTATCCTCTCGACAATCCGGTGAAGCGGGCAGAATTGTGTCTTTCCTGTCATCTGGGTACCAAAGACAAAATGGCAACTCACAAAATCATGGGTGCTGGCCATCCGCGACTGGCCTTTGAGCTGGACACTTTTGGTGTCTTACAGCCAGCACATTATGTAGTGGATGAGGACTACAGGCAGCGTAAGTGGTCCGGTGATTCCATGCAGGTATGGCTGATTGGTCAGACCCGGAGTGCCATGCAGACGCTGAGTCTGATTGAACAAAGGCTTGATACCGGCAAGCGTTTTCCCGAACTGGCGCTGTTCGACTGCCATGCCTGTCACCATCCGATGTCTGATCAGCGCTGGCAGGCAGGCTCAGGAACCGGGCAGGCGCCTGGCGCTGTGCGTCTTAACGACGCTAATTTTGTGATGCTGCTGACCATGGTTCAGGTGCTGATGCCAGGCGAGGCCCAGGCGCTGCACCAGCAGATGAAAGCGCTTCACAATGCTGTTGCCAGCGGTGGCTCTGTGATGTCTGCAGTTGCAGCCTTGCGTCAGTCGGTCACAAGAATCGAGACTGAAGCGCCAGCCAGACTGAATATCCGCTCGGCGAACGATTTGCTGAATGGGATTGTCGCTGCTGGTCGTGAAGGCAGATACCGTGACTATGTAGCCGCAGAGCAGGCAGTCATGGCGGTTGATATGCTACTCTCTCGCACCAAACGCAGGGATGATCATCAGAGCTGGCTGGATGAGGTATATGATGCGGTATCAGACGAGGATGCTTTTGAACCGTTCCGGTTACGGGCGGCTTTTGGACGATTCAAGTCCTGATAAGAGCTGGCAAATGGGGCTGCTGAGGAGTGGCGGCCCCAGATCAGACCGTCTTGTCGACGGCCGCTGTGTTAAAGACTTACGCCTGATAGTCTCTGCATGATGTCCCCTTCAGGCACCCCCAACCCCGGATCGTTAATCGTTCGCTATGACTTCCAGGCCTGGCAGTGTTTGCTGGCGATCCTGTTGCTGCTGCTCTATAGCTTCACCTTACCAACCACCATCACTCTGGAAGACGCCGGCTTGTTTCAGATGGTATGCCAGTCAGGTGGCATCAGCCATCCACCCGGTTATCCTCTGTTCACCATGATTTGTCAGGGCCTGCTGCCTCAGGGTGGGGTCGTCGCCGGTAACTTTCTGTCCGCGGCCTTTGCGGTTATCGCAGTGGTGCTGTTCAGTCAGATTGTATGGTTAGTGTCTGAATCACGATCGGTAGCGCTGCTGGCCGCTGCCTTTTATGGCGTAGGTCAGGCGTTCTGGTCCCAGGCGATTATCATTGAAGTCTACAGTCTGGCGGTGTTGTTGTTTATGGGTAGCTGGCTGCTGCTCAGCCTGTTCACACGGCATCGGGACTTTCGTTACTGGTACGCTGCCTGCCTGACGACTGGTCTGGGTCTCTCGAATCACTGGCCGCTGATGATACTGTCAGGAATGGCCTTGCCGCTGGTCCTGTGGTCAGTCTGGCCGTTACTCCTGGCCGCTATGAAGAAGCCGAAATTCTGGCTGCTGTCATGCTTGCTGCTGGGGCTGGGACTCTTGCCCTATGCGCAGCTGGTACTGGTTAAGGAACCTGAAATCGCGGTGTACGGCCCGGTTACTTCATGGCAGGAATTCTGGCGGTATGTCTCACGGTCGTTATACAACGATAATCATGCAGTGGCTGACTTCTCTCACAAGGTCAGTTACCTGAAATGGCTGTCGACTGAGATTTTCAGTCAGTATGTGCCGCTGGTGCAGGTCTTTGTTTTACTGGGCTTCATTCATAGCTGGCGCAAAATCACACTCAGCGCCAACCTCGTGATGCTGCTGGTGTTTCTGTCTTCGACCTATATTCTGATGGCCGTCGTGAATTTCGAATATACCTCTCTTTACCGCGCTGTGTTCAAACCCTATCCGGTAATTTCCTATGCAGCACTCGCTTACTGGGCCGCCATGGGTATTCACTTCCTGACGGAATTACGTTTGTTTGACAGGAAACTGCCGGCCTGGCAACCCGGCGTATTTTTACTGTTGATCACGACAGCTTCAGTATTTCCGGCGATGAACCGGAGCCGGGGTGGATTCATTGAAAACTACAACCGTACCATTCTGGAATTTTTGCCGCCCGATGCTGTGTTGTTTGTTCGTGGTGACAATCAGACCGGGCCGATAGGCTATCTGAACCGGGTTGAGAAGCTGAGAACGGATATTGAAGTGCGCGACCTGGATAACCTGGTGTTCAGCAACCGGCTGGTCTCGCCATTTGCGCCAACAACTCTGGCTGATGCGGCGCTGGCCAGTTATGTCACCTCAGAACCGCGCCGGGTCTTCTCACTGGTCGACCAGATCAGGCCTTCTACCTCGTGGGGCGTGGTTTACGAATATACCCCTGAAACTGGCACCGCCACGGTTCTGCATCCTACCATGGTCGCTTTGTTGGATTACCTTATGACCCTCTATGAGGAAGATCTGCTGTGGGACGAACATGAGCAGTATTTCCTCTATAACCGGATGATCGCCTTTGCCGGTTTTTACCGCTCACACGTCAGCGCGTATGGGGTTGAATCGCTGACGGAACGACAGCTCCGGCAGTTCGAAAAATTGCAGCGTCTGTTTCCTGGTCAGATGGTTATGCTCGAACACCTGGCTGCGCGCGCTCTGTCGCCCACCGAGCAGGCAGATGCGCTGTTGGTAGCTGCGGCCGCTGAACAACAGATGCCGTCTGTCATCCCTCTGCGATCAGAGGCGTTTTTCTATGAGTACTACGGTAAAATCGAGGCACAGGCGGGTCAGCTGGCCGCAGCCAGAGCGCATCTGACCCGGTCGCTGGCACTCTGGCGTTTGCCTGACAACCGGGCTGTCTGCACACTTATTGAAGTGCTGCAGCAGCTTGATGAAACAACAGAGGCGAAAGCCCTGGCAAATGCATATGAAAAGAGTCAGTGTCCCTAATGCTCAGTATTGTCGTTCCCACCTACAAGGAAGCAGAAAACCTACCATTACTGGCTGAGGCCCTGCACCGGGAACTGAATGGACAGGTGATTTATGAACTACTGATCGTCGACGATCTGTCTCCTGACAATACTGCAGAGGTGTGTGCCAGTCTGGCAGAACAATACCCCCTGAAACTCATTCAGCCGGCAGGTCGTCCGAGAGACCTCTCACTCTCTGTTATTGATGGTATTGGTCTCGCCGGGTATGACCGGGTACTGGTGATGGATGCCGACTTATCTCATCCGCCGGCAAAGATACCGCAAATGCTGGCTGAACTGGATCAGGCGCCCGATGCATTTGTTGTTGGCAGTCGTTACGTGCAGGGTGGCAGCTTTGATCGCGAATGGAGTTTGTGGCGGTTCCTGAACTCACATTTCGCGACGCTGCTGGCCAGGCCCCTGACCCAC
>JAGRIO010000021.1 GCA_020443225.1 Pseudomonadales bacterium | reverse complement strand
TGAGCTGGTTGCCCTGACAGTCCCAGCAGAACCGCAGATGCCTGCGCAGAAAGACACAGACGAGATCAGCGCACAGACGTTGAGGGTGCTGGTGGCAGAGGATAATGAAGTCAACCAGAAGATTATCCGGGCCATGCTTCGCAGCTTTGGGATTGACCCTTTGATCGTTAATAATGGCCATCAGGCCCTGGAAGCGGTGAAAGAGCGATCCTTTGACCTTGTCTTCATGGATTGTCAGATGCCGGAGTTGGATGGCCTCAGTGCCACTCAACATATCCGCGCCTGGGAGCAGGCAAACTCGCTACAGCCGGTACCGGTCATCGCGATGACGGCCAACGCGATGGAAGGAGACAGAGAGAACTGTCTGGCGGCGGGCATGACAGATTACACGTCTAAGCCAGTGAGTCGGCAGTCGTTACAGAATCTCATCAAACAGTGGTCTTCCGCGCACTGACGCGGCATCCGGAAAGCGTTACCATTGACTCCAGACTGATCTGAACATCTGGAGAAAACCATTGAGCAATCAAGATCTTGATTCCATCAGGGAATCGGTGCGGCAGCTATGCAGTAACTATGGTGAAGACTACTGGCTGGAGCTGGACAGGAACCGTGGTTATCCCACGGAGTTTGTCAGGGAGCTGACTGAATCCGGTTTTCTGACCGTACTGATTCCAGAAGAATATGGCGGTGCCGGGCTGGGCGTCAGCGAGGCTGCCGTAGTGATGGAAGAAGTGTGTCGTTCCGGTGCCCATGCCGGTGCCTGTCATGCGCAAATGTACGTCATGGGTTCTGTACTGCGCCATGGTACGGACGAACAAAAGAAGACTTATCTGCCTGCCATCGCTGCTGGCGAACTGCGCTTGCAGAGCTTTGGCGTGACCGAACCTACCACTGGCACGGACACCACCAGTCTTAAAACTGTCGCCCGTCGCGACGGTGATCACTATGTGGTGAATGGCCAGAAAGTCTGGATCAGCCGGATTGAACATTCTGATCTGATGGTGCTGCTGGCCCGTACGACGCCCAAGGAAGAGACCCGCAAAAAAACCGAAGGTCTGTCAGCTTTCCTGATCGATGTCAGGGAAGCGGTGGGCAATGGCCTGACCATCAGACCCATTGAGTCCATGATCAATCACCATTCCTGCGAGCTGTTCTTTGACGACCTGAAAATTCCTGCCAGTTCTCTGCTGGGTAAGGAAGGTGAAGGCTTTAAGGTGATCCTGGATGGCATGAACGCAGAACGAATCCTGATTGCTGCTGAGTGTGTCGGTGACGGACGTTATTTCATCGACAAGGCGTCTGCCTATGCCACCGAGCGAACGGTCTTCAACCGGCCCATTGGTCAGAATCAGGGAGTTCAGTTTCCTATTGCCCGCTGCTATGCAGAAGTTGAGGCAGCTTCGCTGATGGTCGAAAAGGCTGCCCGTATGTTTGATGAAGGGTTACCCTGTGGCGCCGAAGCCAATATGGCCAAGATGCTGGCATCCGAGGCTTCCTGGCGAGCGGGTGATGTCTGTATGCAGACTCACGGTGGCTTTGCCTTCGCAAAGGAATATCATATTGAACGCAAATTCCGCGAAACCCGCCTATATCAGATTGCGCCCATTTCGACCAATCTGATTCTGAGTTTTATTGGCGAACATGTACTGAAAATGCCAAGATCATTCTGATTCTGGCCGCAGACACCCTGACTCATAACCGGAGAAAAACATGGCTGACAATTTTGCAATGCCTGACTGGATGGTACAGCACATTGAACTGTACAAAACTGATCCTGCCAAAGCTCATATGTGGACCTCACCCTACGGCGGTGATCCTATTCCTACGTTGCTGCTGACAACAACCGGCAGAAAATCCGGTAACTCTCTCGCACTCCCGCTGATCTATAAGCAAGTGGGTAACGGCTTCGTTATCATCGCCTCAAAGGGCGGCGCGCCAGCACATCCGGCCTGGTTCCTGAACCTGCAGGCAGATCCGGAGTGTCAGTTTCAGGTAGGTGAAACGATTTACAAAGGCACGGCTAGGGTGGCGACCGGTGACGAGCGAAGCGATCTGTGGGCACAGATGGCAGCGCTGTTTCCTCCCTACGAAGATTACCGGAAAGCGACCAGTCGTGAGATTCCGGTGGTCGTGCTGGAAGCCTGAGGACCAATATATGTTTGAACTACCGGCAAAAGCGCTGGCGCTGCAGGCCCAGACTGAACAGTTTTTCAGAGACCGAATTCTGCCGAACAACCACCTCTGGCACCAACAGGTCGCAGAAGGTGCGGCAGTGCCGGCCATTCAGCAGACTCTCGCGCAGGAAGCCAAAGCGCTCGGGCTGTGGAATATGGCGCTGCCATTGCTGCAAGAAGATGAGCCTGGCATACGCCTCAGCAATCTTGAGTTCACTGCAGTGGCAGAAATTCTCGGGCGGCTGGAATGGGCCTCCCGGGTATTCAATTGCCATGCGCCGGATGTTCCGAATATGGAGTTATTGCAGCGCTTCGCTTCTCCCCGGCAGCGTGAGCAATGGCTGAATCCGTTACTGGAAGGTGAGATCGGTTCTGCATTCGCCATGACGGAACCTCTGGTTGCCTCATCAGACCCGAATAATCTTGAGACCCGGATTGTTCGTGATGGTGACGATTATGTGATCAATGGCAGAAAGTGGTTTGCCAGTAACGGGTCGCACGAGAAGTGCGAGCTCCTGATTCTGGTAGGTGTGACAGATCCTGACGCACCAAAATCTCGTCGTCAGAGTATGATTATCGTGCCCCGCAACAGTCCCGGGATTGAACTGGTACGCAATCTGCCTGTGTTCTCGCACCTGAGTGCCAGCAACACGCATCCTGAGTTGTTGTTTACCGATGTCCGGGTGCCGGCAGATAATCTGCTGGGTGAGGAGGGCGCGGGTTTTGCCATGGGCCAGGCAAGGCTGGGGCCTGCCAGACTGCACCACTGCATGCGCGCCATTGGTGAATGTGAAGTGCTGATCGGGTTGATGGTCAAGCGCTCGCAGGAGCGTTCGACATTCGGCAAACGTATCGATGAGTACAGCTCAACCAAAGAAGCCATTGCGTTGTCGCGAATCGAACTGGACCAGGTTCGTCTGCTGGTACAGATGACGGCAGACAAGCTGGACCGGTTGGGTAACAAAGTTGCCCGCAAGGAAGTATCGATGATCAAGGTGGCGGTGTCCCGTACCTACCAGGCCATTGCAGACCGCGCGATTCAACTCTATGGGGCAAGGGGCGTAACTGCGGATACGCCGGCAGCTCACGCCTTCACCCGGGCGCGTGCATTCCGGATCTATGACGGGCCCGACGAAGTTCATTTGCAGACCATTGCGCGCCTGGAAGCTGACGAGCAGGACCCGTCAGGACTGGAGCACTATCTGTTTGGCGGCTGACAATCAGCTGGGTGGCAGTGGGTCTGGCGGTTAGTCTGTCAGCCCACGCTGCCGGCCCTGGCAGCTAGACCACACCATAGGCAATCATCGCGTCAGCAACTTTCACAAAACCAGCGATATTGGCACCTCTGACATAATCAACGGTGCCGTCTTCCTTCTCACCATATTCCAGACATCGGTCATGAATGCCGCGCATGATGGATCGCAGCCGGTCCTGCAGGGTGGCTTCATCCCAACTGAGGCGTTCAGAATTCTGGCTCATTTCCAGACCGGAAACAGCCACCCCGCCGGCGTTGGAAGCCTTGCCTGGTGCGAAGCAGATGCCTGCTTCCTTAAACACCCGCATCCCATCCAGATCGGTTGGCATATTTGCGCCTTCGCATACAGCGATGCAGCCATTTTCGATCAGCTTGCGGGCATCGTTGCCATTCAGCTCATTCTGGGTGGCACAGGGTAACGCCACATCACAGGTGACGCCCCAGGGGCGGTCCCCGGCGTACCAGCGGGCACCTTTAAATTCCTTGAGATAGTCACTGAGGGAACCCCTGACGACAGTTTTCTGGTGCTTGACCCAGTCGATTTTTTCCTGAGTCATGCCGTCCGGGTCATGAATAAAGCCCTGCGAATCCGACAGGGTGACGACTTTACCGCCCAGTTGCAGAATTTTCTCTGCCGCATGGGTGGCGACATTACCCGCTCCGGAAATGACAGCGGTTTTGCCAACAATGTCATTACCACGGTGTTTCAGCATGTTGTCCAGAAAGTATACGGCACCATAGCCGGTTGCCTCGGTGCGCACCAGTGATCCGCCATATTCAAGGCCCTTGCCGGTCAGCACACCGGTGAACTGATTGGTAATGCGTTTGTACTGGCCGAACATGAAGCCGATTTCCCGTGCGCCCACGCCGATATCTCCGGCGGGTACATCTACGTCTGCACCGACATGCCGGTAAAGTTCAGTCATGAAAGACTGGCAGAAACGCATGATTTCGTGCTCCGACTTCCCCTTAGGGTTGAAGTTGGCGCCCCCTTTGGCCCCGCCCATGGGTAAGCCGGTCAGGCTGTTCTTAAACGTCTGTTCAAAGGCCAGAAACTTCAGCACACTTTCATTCACGCTGGGGTGAAAGCGAAGTCCGCCTTTGTAAGGTCCGATAGAATTGTTGTTCTGTACCCGCCAGCCACGCTGCACCCGGATATTGCCTTTGTCATCCTCCCAGCAGACTCTGAAGCTGATCACCCGGTCGGGCTCAGCTATGCGCCGCAGGATCTGAAACTCGTGATACTTTTCCTTGTCGGCAATGAATTCAAAAATGTCCTCAGCCACTTCCCGAACGGCCTGGACAAATTCAGTCTGGTGCGGGTTGCGTCGTTCGACGCCGGCCATAAATTGTTCAAAGTTGACATGATCCTTGACGGCCATGGTATTTCTCCTGTGTTAGCAGATAGGCAGCGTGGCTGGTTCCTTGTCAGGACCGGATAAGCTGCTCAGAACTTCTCTTCGCCTTCCTGACGGACAGCATCCGGGAAGTCCCGGTACAGAGCGAAGCTGATATTCTCGACCTTCGAATTGACGGCATGATGGAAACTTTCCAGTGGGTCGGTTCGTGAGGCAACTTTGCTGAAAGCCTCATCAAGTTGTGCCAGGCCAGTAAATTCAAGCATCAGATGGAACTCCCCTGGGGCTTTGCCACCGAGGCCGAGCTTGCGACGAGTGATCCGGTAGTCAGAGAGTAGCTGGCCGGACCGCAACTGATCCAGCCAGGTTTGCGTGGCGCGAACAAATTCCGTGTCAGAGCAGCCGGGTTTGAGATCGCACCAGATATGATAGATATCCATGAGATCAAGCTTCTGTTATCTGTTCCGGGATTGCAAGGCTGGCAATACAGCAGGCATCATGGGCCGACAGAGTATGAAGGAGCAGGTGATGGAGATCAGAATGGATGGCAGAAATGCCCTCATTACCGGTGGCAGCAAAGGCCTGGGTTATGCGATGGCCGACCGCTTTCTTGAGGCAGGTGCCACTGTCGCAATTGTAGCCCGCGGTCAGGCAGACCTTGACCGCGCGGTGGCGGCGCTGCAGGCTCGCCACACCGGAACCACCGTAAAAGGTTATCAGGGGGATGTCAGTCGTGCCGATGAGATCAGCCGTATATGGCAGGCAGTCACCGCAGAGTTTGAGCAGATTGATATCCTCGTGAATAACGCGGGCCACGCCAAGGTAGGTGAGTTCGAGTCGATCACCGATGAAGAGTGGCAGGCGGATATTGATCTCAAGCTGATGGCTGCTGTGCGGCTGACAAGATTGGCCTTTCCCGGGATGAAGGCACGCCAGTGGGGGCGGGTGCTGAATATGCTGAATATCTATGCCAAAACCCCTTCTGCGGGGACGGCGCCAACTTCTGTTACCCGTGCGGCCGGGATGGCACTGACCAAGGTACTGGCAGGCGAGGGCGCGCCCCATAACGTGCTCGTCAATGCACTGAACATCGGGTCGATTAAATCAGATCAGGTGCGGCGCTGGTACGATGCCTCGGACAAGAGTCTCGACTTTGAGGCCTTTGTCGCCCGGTCTGGCAGTCGCCTGCCCATGGGCAGGATGGGTGAAGCCGAAGAATGTGCCAACCTGGCGTGTTTTCTGTGCTCGGAAGCTGGCAGCTATGTGACCGGTACATCGATCAATATGGATGGTGGTGCCTCTCCGGTACTGTAGTGACGCTCAGGCTGAGACAGCCTGGCGCAACTAAGTTGGCAGAGAGAGGGCGCCCGGATATCAGGGTCGGCAAGCGGTCTGCTGAATCCGGCCCACCCTGATGTTTAAATCAGACGTGTAAGACCTGTAAAAAGAGGAAATCTGATGAACCAGCCTTTCACAGCGCTCATGGCGATACGCGATCGAGAAGCGCCAACAGAGACGATCACTTTCACCGGGCAGGACCCGGTGCTGCCCAGCCGTTTCCGGCTGGGAGAAACCGCAGCGGGCATTTTTGCGGCGATTGGAGTTGCGGTTAATGATATCTGGGCATTGCGGGGACGGGACCGGCAGCAGCTCAGCATTGATGTAGCGCAGGCTGCAGCCGCATTGCGCAGCTACCAGTATTTCCGCCTTGATAATGCTGAAGCCGCCGCTAACTGGGCGCAGCAGCGTATGCGGCAGCAGATATCCATGCCTCATCCCACCCGCGACGGTCGCTACTTTTTGCCACATATGGGACTGCCTAATCTGGCCGAAAAGATCCTTAAGGTGCTGAATTGTGAATATGAGCTGGACTCAGTGGTCAATGCTGTTGCGAAGTGGGATGCGCTGGATCTGGAGGATGCCATTGCTGCCGCCGGTGCCTGTGGCGCGATGATCCGAACGGAAGCGGAATGGCTGAGCCACCCGCAGGGAGCGCTGCTGGCCAGCCGGCCAGTCATTGAAATTTTGCGTATTGGTGACAGTGAACCAGAGCCTTTTCCGGAACTGCCCGCGGGCGGACGCCCGCTGACAGGTCTTCGGGTGCTGGATCTGACCCGGATTCTGGCTGGTCCTACCTGTGCCAGAACCCTGGCTGAACATGGTGCCGATGTACTCATGGTGACAGCACCCCATTTG
Source organism: Pseudomonadales bacterium (assembly GCA_020443225.1). Taxonomy (GTDB): domain Bacteria; phylum Pseudomonadota; class Gammaproteobacteria; order Pseudomonadales; family Azotimanducaceae; genus UBA4582. Next base: position 15,130 of record JAGRIO010000021.1, on the reverse strand, counting down.
CCCCAGGCTGACATGTTTGTGAAAGATACCAGCCATGGCAAGCGATCATGTTTTCTGGATCTCAACAATCCAGCTGAGCACGACCGGCTACTGGCGCTGGTGAAAGAGACTGATGTTTTTTCTCAGGGTTACCGGCCCGGTGTTCTGGCCGCGCGGGGACTGGCCCCCGAAACCCTTGCCAGTATTCGCCCTGGCATCGTTTATACCTCGATGAATTGCTATGGCTTTGGCGGACCCTTTGGTGAGCGGGCCGGGTGGGAGCAACTGGCGCAATCGGTGACGGGGCTTGCCCATGAACAGGGTGATGGCAGGCCAACCCTGCTGCCAGCGGCAGCCTGTGACTACACGACCGGCTATCTGGCTGCACTGGGAACGCTGATCGCACTCGCCCGAAGGGCAACGGAAGGTGGGTCCTATCATGTGCGGGCTTCCCTGTGTCAGTCCGGTATGTTCCTGAGCCAGCAGGGCAGGGTCGGGCATCCTGGTCCTGAAGCGGATATACCCCTGTCGGCGCTGACAGATGTGATTACCACCAGCCACACAGCCTATGGTGAAGTCACTCATCTTGGCCCTGTGCTGGGCATGTCGGAAACCCCGCCACACTGGGTACTGCCATCGCCACCACTGGGTACCCATAAAAAGGCAGAATGGTTGCCACGTTAAGAACAACAGGTCGGGCAGTTGATCTGAATCTTGGCGTGACGGAAGTGGGTTCGTTATGATGCCGGGAAGTTTAGCCATCATCCGGATATCCCATGCCCGAACATCTACCGCCAGCGATCCAGACCATCAGTGAAAGACTGCAGCAGTTTATCGCCACTGAACTGTTACCCCGTGAAGCAAGCCTGGCTACGAGTGAAGCCGTTCCCGCAGAGATGCAGGCAGCCGTGCGGGAGGCGTCCCGCCAGGCAGGTTTTTTTCAGATGACACAGCCAGCAGAGTTTGGAGGGAACCCCGCCGATACCCTGACGCTGACCGTCATTCGCGAGGCCCTCGCAGCTGCCAATACGCGGCTGGGCCATCTGGTGCTCGGGCCGGGGCCGGGTATTTTACATTCGGCTTCCGGCGACCTGAAAAGTCGTTATCTGGACCCGGTCATGGCCGGTGAAAAGCGTGGCGCTTTTGGATTTACCGAACCCGATTCTGCCCCCAGGCCGACCTGGGGTGTGCTTGACGGGGACAACCTTACAGTCAATGGGCAAAAATCCTATGTGACCGGCGGCGCCACGGCAGACTTTGTGTCGGTGCTGGTCAATCTTGAGAACCCCGCCGGAGAGAAGCTCGGCACTGCCATGGTGGTGGTGGATCGTCGTGATCCGGGGGTTATCCTTGACCGGGAATTCACCTCGATGGAAGGTGGCGGGCATGTTTCCATGGTGTTCAGGGATGTGCAGGTGCCTGCCTGGCGCATGATTGGTAAACCCGGTGAAGGCATGCCCAGAGCGCTGGGTAATATCGGCAATGTCAGACTGATGGTCTCGGCCCAGGCGACGGGCATGTGCCAGTGGGTCATTGAGTTTGTTGAACAGCACCTGCGCGCCCCTCATCGTACCGGGTCGCCGCTGGGTGAGCGGGAAGGTGTAAGGTTGCGCTATGCTGACATGCGTATCGAGACCTATGCCGCCCGCAGCATGCTGTACCGCACCGCCAGACTCGTCGACAGCGGCGAGAACAGCGTTAACGAAACCATTGCGACCAAGGTGTTCTGTACCGAAGTCGCGGGCAGAGTCGTCGATTCTGCCGTGCAACTGGTAGGTGGTCAGGCGCTGGTGAGCGGACATCCACTGGAAGCGCTGTACCGGCAGGTAAGGTCATTCCGTCTGATCGAAGGTGCCAGTGATCTCCTGCGCATTAATCTGGTCAAAGGCAAACTGGAACTGGATAAGGGCCGACTATGAGACGTGAACTGATGAGGCGGAGCGGTCATTGTGTGCCTGCCTTCAAGCGCCTTGTGAACAGAACAGGCTCACTGCTGCTGACATTACTGCTGACGGCTGTCAGCGGTTCAGCATTCAGCCGGGACAAGAGTCTCAACGAGATGATGCAGGATGTGGGCGACACGATGCTGGAGATACTGCCGCAGGTGCATCAGGAAAATCCTGACCGCAAGCTGCTGGGGCAGGCGCTCAACAGACTGGCAGGGCAGCTTGAGCAGGCGGCCCCTCATTTTTCCGGAGATCAGTCTGAGCGTCAGGTCACACTCAGGTTGCTGCTCGAGAATCTGCGCCAGAACAGCGCGGAAGTCGCTGAAGTGAACATGGGCTTTCTGCGTGGTGACCTGAATGACACTTTCGAGCTATGTGCGGCTTGTCATACTCAGGATCAGAAAACCATCCCTGGTTTCGGGATCAGCCGGATCAAAGCGCTGGACGACTATCTCGCCGGCGAATTCAGCTTTCTGACCCGGGACTATGGTAATGCGCTGGTTTCCTTTACTCAGGTAGCGAAGAACAAAAATGCAGATGAGCAGGACCGCAGTCGGGCGCTGGGGCGGATTCTGGTGATCACGGCGGAAGTTTACGCAGACGTCCCGCTGGCGGTCAGCACGCTCAGCGAAGTTGCCCCTGCGTTTGCTGATCAGACGCCGGAATCCGGCCAGATCAGGGCCTGGATTCACGCGCTGCAAAGTCTGGCTGCGAATCCTGCAGACCGTCGGTCGCCGCTGGCACTGGAGACAGTGACGGAAACCAGTCGCTGGCTGAGCCGGGACTGGCCGGCGATTCAGGCCGTTCTGGGCTGGCATGAACAAACGGCCTACTGGGTCGTAATCCGGGGCAGACTGGACCGGCTCCTGAACAAGAAACTGGCGGATAAATATCAGCCGGAATTGCTTTACTGGTTGTCTGTCAGCGACCGGCAACTGCACTATCAGTTCTATGATTCCCTGTCCCGTCGCTATCTTGAACAGTGTATGGAGAACTGGCCTGACAGTCCCTGGGCCACCCGCTGTCTGGAGGAATACGAGATGCTGGTCATGGTGTCCTGGTCAGGTTCAGGCGGTACCTTCGTGCCTCCCGAGGTTCGGGAACGACTCGGCCATTACCGGCGCCTGATTAACCTGCGGGAACAGCAACAGAAATAAGTCCTGGTTATCAGTTGCGGCCAGCACAACAGCGTTCACAGACACTGTGGGTGCTGGCGACAAATCCTTTTCAGGTGCCCAGTACCAGGGACCAATAACCCGGCTTTCAGGGGCGATAGCTGAAACTGCTGGGCCCCGGCCTGGTTGCCCGCCGTGCCAGTTTCACCCAGCGACACAGATGCTGGCGGGTATCACGTGGATCGATAATATCTTCGATCTCGAAATACTCCGCAGAGCGGAACGGTGAACGCAGGCGGTTGAGGCGTTCCTTGATTTTGGCCAGATGCTCATCATAGTTCTCAACTTCTGCCAACTCTGCCTTGTACGCTACCTCAATACCCCCTTCAATCGGGAGCGAACCCCAGTCTCCGGATGGCCACGCCATTCGGAAATGCTGCGAACCTGGTTTGTTGTTAGCTGAGCCGGCGACGCCAAAGGCCTTGCGGACTACCACGCTGCAGAATGGCACAGTGGCCTGACCCAGCGCAGCCAGTGCCGTTGAACCAACCCGAATGGTGGCGGTTTCTTCTGACTGTTTACCGATCAGAAATCCGGGACAGTCAACTAAATGCACTAACGGCAGATTAAAGGTGGATGCCAGATCACAATGCCGCACCAGCTTGCGACTGGCATCTGCCGTCCAGGCACCACCGTAAACCATGGGGTCTTCAGCAAACACAGCAACCGGAACGCCGTTCAGGCGGGCGAGACCGCAAATAATGGACTTACCCCACTTGCGACCGATTTCAAAGAAGCTGCCACTGTCAAAAACGCCTTCAATGATCTTACGCATCTTGTAAACCTTGCGCGGATCTTTGGGAATGATACTGAGCAGCGACTCGTCACGCCGGTCAGTGGGGTCATCGCAGGGAGTGACCGGAGGCAGTTCATGCACAGAGGAGGGCAGGTAAGACAGAAACCTGCGTGCCATATCAAAGGCTTCCTCTTCGCTGGCTGCCTCATCGTCAATGGCACCATTACGGGTATGGATCTTGTAAGACCCTAACTCTTCCTTGCTGACGTCACCCAGACTGGCCCAGTCCACCAGCGCGGGGCCTGCGATCATCATCTGCGCAGTATCCCGCACAATGACTGAATAGTGTGACGTCGTGACTCTCGCTGCTCCGATGCCGGCGACAGAACCCAGGGCCAGCGATACTGAAGGGGCGATGCCCAGATGACCGACAATTACATCCCAGCCTGCAACCTTAGGGATATAGGTCCGGCCGGCGGTTTCTATGGTTTTAACTGAACCGCCACCACCCATGCCATCAACCAGGCGGATATGGGGCAGGCACAGCTCGCTCGCCAGACCTTCCGCCATCATCCGTTTAGCGCCAATTGAGGCATCTGCAGAACCACCACGTACGGTAAAGTCATCTCCGGACACTATCACCGGGCGGCCATCGATTTCTGCGGTGCCAAAGACGAAGTTAGAGGGCGTGAACTGAATCAGATTGCCATCATCATCGTACTGCGCGACGCCTGCCAGTTTTCCCACTTCGTGGAAACTGGCGTCGTCGACGACTTTATCCACCCGCTCACGAATGGTTAGCTTGCCGAATTCGTGTTGTCTTGCGACTTTATCGGCACCACCCATGGCCTCAGATAATTTGCCACGTTGGTGCAGTTCCTCGATTTCTTTGTCCCAACTTGTCACTGTTTGATTCCTTTTTGTTTTATCCAGTCATTAATGCGGGTTTCCAGCATAAACATCGGCAGCTGACCGCTGCCAAGTACAATATTGTGGAAATCTCTGATATCAAACTGATCGCCCAGCGCCTGACGGGCAGCTTCACGCAACTCCAGTATCTTCAGCATGCCTATCTTGTAGGCGGTTGCCTGACCCGGATTGTCGAAGTAACGCCGAATCTCTGAGCGCACTGAGGCTTCCGGCCGCGATGAGTTGGCCAGCGCATAGTTAACAGCCTGTTCTTCGGTCCAGCCCTTGTCGTGTATGCCGGTATCGACAACCAGCCTGATGGCCCGCCAGATCTCACCTGACAGTCTGCCAAAGTCGTTCATGGGTTGCTCATAGAACCCCATTTCCTTGCCCAGTAATTCAGCGTACAGGCCCCAGCCTTCTGAGAAAGCGGTGAAGCCATAGTCGGTTCTGAAGCGCGGGATGGATTCCAGTTCCTGCTGGATAGAAATCTGCATGTGATGGCCCGGCAGACCCTCGTGATAGACGAGGTTTTCCAGTCGGTACTTTGAGGCAGCGTTCATGTCAGCCAGGTGGACATAATATCGTCCGGGTTTGCTGCCATCCAGGGTGCCGCGCATATAGTGAGCCGCTGCTCCCGGTTGCTCGCGATAGGGTTCTACCCGCTTTACAACCAGAGGGCTTTTCGGCAGCAGGCTGAAGTATTCCGGCAGTTTGCCGCGAATCCCATCCAGATAAGTTTCAGCAAGATCCAGATAGGCCTGACGGCCTTCATCTGTATTGGGGAAATAAAACTGGGGGTCAGTCCGGGCGAAAGTGAAGAATGTTTGCAGGTCGCCTGTGAAGCCGGTTTGCTTCATGATGTCGCGCATCTGCGCCTGAATTCTCGCTACTTCCTCCAGTCCTTTGCGATGGATGTCGTCAGCACTCAGGCTGGTTGTGGTATTCACGGCCAGACGCTGAGCGTAATAGGCTTTGCCGTCAGGCAGTGCCCAGGCTCCCTGTGCCTGATCAGACACATTGTCCCTGTCAGTATTCAGCCAGCGGGTAATCTCATCATAGGCTGGTTTTACCTGTTCCAGCAATATGGCGCGGGCGTCAGCCTGATAGCGTTTGGCTGTTTCCTCATTGATTTCGCCGCTGGTTTGCAGGCTATCAATCTTTGCCATGATGTCCTTCCAGATGGCTGACGTGCCTGTGTCTGTGAAAGGCTCGCCGCTGGTGACTTTCGCAATCTGGTTGAGTGTTGTTTCGTAGCTGAAATAGGGGGCACGAATACCTTCGGCTGCGGCCAGTCTGGCGCGCTCAAGATAGGTTGTCAGGTAAGGACCCGTTTCACGTAACCTGGCCAGGTAGGCATCCATGTCGCTGACGGTGGCGACAGCGTGAGAGTTAATCAGGAAATTGGGGATACGGGTATGTGGTCCGCGGCGCCCGAAAATATAGTTATGGCGCATATATTTCTGATAGCTCTCAGCCCGTTCCAGCAGGTACTCCGTGATGTCGTAAGATCGTTGTTCCTCGGGGCTCAGTGTTGCCCGGTCAAAGGTGCTTTGCATCTCTGCGACCATGGCGCGTCGCCAGGCGAGTTGTTTCGCCGCGCCGGCTTCTGAGGGATCACCGAGTTTGTCATAGTCCTTTTTGTCGCCCTGGCGGGTGCGTGACATAGGGCGAAAGTCCAGGTCCTCTTCATACTTCAGGTCAAGCCAGGTATTAAAGTCTGGTGTGGTTGTTGTGACCGGTGTGGTTGTGGCAGGCGCGGTCGTGACCTGTGGCGCGTCCTTTGGTTGTTCCGAGCAGGCGGTAATCAACAGGAACAGGCAAGCCAGCAGCGGGGTGAAAGATATCCGTTTCATGACAGTTCATCTGGTTAAGTTACCAGCATAGTAACAGGATTGGCTGGTGTTGCCCCAGTCCCCTGCAGGCCACCGGGCCAATCCCATTTGCCCGCAGGCTCTGGTAGTATCCGGGCCTGAAATCGCAAATTGCACAGGATAGCAGGCAGCGATCAGAAGTAATGAGGTACAGGAGATCCGGATGAAAGAATATCGTCAGCACAAATTTACTCTGCCACCAGGGGCTACCCGAATCATTCTGGTGCGTCATGGCGAGTCGCGGGCGGCCAGCCCCGATAACCCCTTTCCGCTGGTTGATGGTCAGGGCGATCCTGAGCTGGCTGAAAATGGCCGCTTGCAGGCCGAGCGGGTCGGTGAACGATTGCGCCGCGAAGCCATCGATGCCATTTATGTCACCAGCCTGCGCAGGACTCATGAAACTGCCGCGCCCTTAGCCGGGCATCTGGGCATGACTCCCCTCGTTGAAGCTGATTTAAGGGAAGTGCATCTGGGTGAATGGGAAGGCGGGTTGTTCCGGATCAAGGTGCATGAAAACGACCCAATCTATCAGCAAATGCAGCAGGAGCAACGCTGGGATGCCATTCCCGGAGCAGAATCACGGGAACAGATTCAGGCGCGGGTGGGACCTGCGCTGGCAAGAATTGCCGGGCGCCATCCCGACCAGACGGTTGTTGCAGTCGTGCATGGCGGAATTGTGGGGCACATTCTCGCTCATGCGACAGGCGCCATGCCCTTTGCCTTTAACGGCTGTGATAATGGCTCTATCAGCCAGGTAGTGATCGACGGGCCGCGGATTGTTGTGCGGGGATTCAATGACACGGCGCACCTGAGTGACCTGGCAATGGATGCGTTGCCGACCTGACGGCACAGAGCGAACGCGGGTTCGTGACTGAACCCGCGTCAGTAATCATCCTGCAGTCCGGGTCTGCAGGCGTTCCTGCAAGAGGGCGGACCGCCGTGTTTTACCTGCGTCGTCCCGCAATGGCTGGTTGACCACTTCAATCGTGCGGGGAATTTTGTAGCGGGCCAGTCGTTCTCCCAGATAGGTCAGCAGCTGATTTTCATCCAGACCTTCCGGGGCGTCGACAATCGCGTGCACCACCTGCCCCATATCCTCATCCGGCAGTCCGATCACCGCGCTGGAACGCACGCCCTCATAGCCGTCGATCGCTGCTTCCACCTCAGCCGGATAGATATTGGCGCCGCCAGACAGAATCATGTCTGTCTTACGGTCGCTGAGGTAGATATAGCCTTCTTCGTCTACATAACCCATATCACCAAGAGATTCCCAGCCACCTTCAATGGCTTTAGGCTCAGCACCAATGTAGTGGTAAGTGCTTCCCGGACCTCCGGCGGGTAGCAAATAAATTTCACCGATCTGGCCAGCGGGCAATTCCTCTCCCTGTTCGCCAACGATTTTTACCCTGCCGGCGCCCATCAACTTGCCGACTGACCCGCGGTGAGCCAGCCATTCATCGCCGGTGATCCAGGTCGCGCCGGTAGCCTCAGTGCCGGCAAATAGCTCATGAATGCGTTCGCCACCCAGCCAGTGAATCCAGGCTTCTTTCAGCCAGGCAGGGCAGGGTGCAGCGAGATGCAGCACAATGCGCAGTGAAGAGAGATCGTAGCGATTGCGGGTTTCCTCTGGCAGCTTCCAGATCCTCAGCATCATGGTGGGGACCAGCATCATCCAGTCGACCTGCCACTGTTCAATGAGCTGCAGGGTTTCCTCTGCATCGAAGCGGGTCATGACGATCAGGTGATTACCCAGACACAAACCCTGCACAGAAAAAGAGAAGGGGGCGTTGTGATACAGAGGTCCAGGCACCAGTTGTGCACGATTTCGTTCCTGGCGCAGAGGCAGGCTGGCAGAGTAGTCAAATGCACTTTCCCCTGCCGCAACGATAATTTTCGGTCTGCCGGTAGAACCTCCAGAAGTCGGGGCTTTCCAGTGCCTGGCAATCCGGTCTGGCAGCAGGTCATCTGACAATTCCGGATCAGGCTCGTAAGCGGCAGGGACGGCAGGGAAATCACCCAGTGATCCAGGTTCGACCCCAACTACCAGGCTGGGTTGCGCCAGCTCGACGATAGCTTCCTGCTCGGGCTTCGGCAGCCGCGCTGATACCGGCTGAGGGGTTGCACCCAGTTTCCAGATCGCAATGCAGGCCTGATAGAACTCGATGGAGTTGGGCAGCGCAACGGTTACCAGATCATCCTGCCTGACACCCAGTTTTTCGTATGCTCTTGCCAGCCGGTTAGTCGACAGGTCCAGCTGACGCCGGGTAATGGTTTTGCCTTCGTGGGTGATGGCAGGGCGATCCGGATCAGCCTCAGCATTATGAGTGATGTATCGCGAAATGGAGGTTTTGGTGGTTGTCTCGGTCATGGTAGCTTTCCCTCGTTGGAACCAGGCTAGCATACCATTCGGGCAGGATGCCCGGCAGGGTCGTCAGTGCTCAATCCTTGCGGGTCAGATCCCTGGCTTCAAATACTGCCTTCCCTGCAGGCCTTTGTGGGGTTTCTTCCGCTGTCTTGTGCACAGGGGCAGGCTGGCGCGGATTACGGACTTCAGGTTCCGCAATAGGTTTGATATCACGGCTGACAAAGGTAGCCTTGCCTACCGGACGGGATTCGGGCATTGGAGGTACTGAAGGCGGCGGAGTTGTGTCGCGGCGCCTTGGTGCCTCGGGTGGCACCACAGGTTCGATGTCCCGGCTGACAAAGGTAGCTTTGCCCACAACCGGCTTTGGTGCTGAGGGTGCTGCCGGGCTTACTGGCGGGGGGGTATGCCAGTCAGCAGGCTCCGGTACCGGTTCAATATCCTTGCCGATAAAGGTGGCCCGGCCGGAATGGGTGCGCTGTTGCTCCTGTAGCTTGCGCCGGATCTCTTCCGGGGATTGTGCAATGGTGCGTGCCTCCTGTTCTGCGAGCGCCGTCAGGTCAGTTTCCCTGGGCCGGGCTCTGGAACGAATAGGGGCGATAGGCACTTCCGGGCTGATGGTTGAGGAAAGGTCGCGGGCTTCAAACTTCGCCCGCCCGGCTTCCTGATTAGCGCGGGCCTCTTTAGCCCGGGTGATCAGTCTTGCTACAGTAGCCAGTTCCCGGGATGCAGAATAGATGCCCCGGTCGCTGTAGATTTCGACTGGCTGGTGGCGTTGTAATTCTTCGTCCGTCACCTGGATGCGGTTTCGGGTCTCCGTTGCCTGATTGGCCTTGCGACCAAACATTGACCGAATGCTGCCCAGCAGGCCACCGTCCGGACTGGACGTTTTGTCCACTGACTTGCCCTGTTTTGCTTCCCTTTCGGCGAGGACCTTTTTCTCAACTGTACGCCGGGTGGACTCTACCTCGGCATGAGCGACGGTCAGTATCCGGGTAGGTATCCTGGTATGTAATAACTGACGGGCAACGGCGATGCGCTGGAACAACTGTTCCTGATGTTCTGACATCAGACTGAGCTCCTTGCCGGCACCGCTGAGCTCGAGTTGCTCGTGAAGTGAGCGCAACTTCATGTGGACGGCACGGCGGAAATCCAGATCGATTTCCTCGTATGGCTGGTCACTGACCATATCCCGGATACGGTCGAACTCGGCGAGGATTTTTTCCTCTATCGATTCGAGCTCTGCATCAACGGTATTCAGTAAGTCGGTCATCAGTCCGGCATCTGCATATGGGGTAGCGAGCTTATATAGACTGTCTGCCTTACGGGCAAGTGCATATTTGTAACAAAAATGTAAACCGTACTATCTGAAGTCCTGAATGGCGGCGAGAATCTGCCGGCAGGTGACCTGACCAATGAGCTTGCCGTTTTCAACCACAGGCCGGCGGCGCTGTTTTCGTTCCAGCATGGAAGCCGCAACGCTGACAATATCTTCGCCGGGCTGATTAACAATCACGTCTCTGGTCATGATGTCACTAACCAGAGCTCCACCAGGATCATTACCATTGTAGATAGCGTTGACGAGCGATCGCAGGCAGTCCAGTTCCGACAGCATGCCAACCAGATTGTTTTCGGTGTCTACCACTGCCGCACCAGAGACCTTGTGTTCCTGAATTTTCTTTGCCGCCTCATGCACGGACATCTCCGGTGATACCGTCACAGGTTTTGCCTGCATGTAGTTCCTGACTTCCAGCGAATTGGGCATGTTGACGTTCCTTTCTGTCAGCGTATTTTTGTTGTTGATTCCCTGAACATTAGCCCAAAGGCTCACAGAGCCCAAAGAACGTTCGGGAATATCAAAAGACTGATTCAGTTTTTTCTCGCATACGCAGGAATATCACAATTTATCCCACAAGGCATCGAAGGTTAGCTGAAAGGACCGGGCAATGGCCTCTGCCTCAATAATCACGGCGGTCGGGTAGTCATCACGTACCAGTGAGATCATTGCGCATTTAGGTGGGTAAATCGCCACGTAGCTGGCTGCCGGGTCGCTCTGGGTGGTTGGCAGCCATTTACGACTGGACAGGGGCGCGTCCTCGCCACCTTCGCCGATGGCAATTACCCTGACATATATCCCCTGTTGCACCCGCTGGCGGGTGAAGTTGGGAAAAGGGCGGTACAGATATTTGCGGATTTTCTTTGATGAGTAGACACAGTATCCCTGTTCTGGATTGTGCTGAGCCGTGCGCAGAATGTCCCGCAGGACGAATTCGATGCCATCATCTCCTTCATAGTGCCGCACATGAGTACTGTCGCCCCCGGGGGTGAGCTGCATCAGGTCAGGAATCACCTGACTTTCCAGCACGCGGTGATGAATATCCAGCCGCTGTTTCTTCTCCTCAGCCATTCGTAGCAGCTGATCCGGCGGTTCCGCGCAGAAAAACCGGCGCTTACCCTTGGGAAAGTAGGAGACCAGTGACAGCTCCCTGAGGCTTTTCAGGGTTTCATAGGTAGTGCCCCGGTTGATACCCGATGCCTCTGCGATGTCCCGGATTGAAACGGGTCCCAGTTTCAGCAGGGTGAGGTAGATATCGATCTCCCGCTGGTTCAGCCCAATCCCTTTAAGGGTGTCGTGTATAATCATAGTTTTGTCAATAATTTGATGACAATTGGTCTTGTTGTCGTAAGTGCATTGCTTATATTGTCTTTTTGGTCGAGCGATAGTCAATGAGGAAGTGACAATGTGCGGAATTGTAGCGTGCAGCAGTGCGGGAGCAGACGTTAGTCAGTTGGTGTCCAGTGCACTGCAAAAACTGGAGTACCGGGGCTATGACAGTTATGGCTTCGGCTATCTGCTGGCAGGTGCGGCCGGCAGTTCTCTGGCCAGCCTGCGGCGGCTGGACCCGTTGACCGATATGCAGGATCTGTTGCCTGCAACACCGGTGGCGATAGGACACACCCGTTGGGCTACCCATGGTGCCGTGGTGCTGGAAAATTGTCATCCTCATCAAAGCCCTGATGGCACCTTTACTCTGGTTCACAATGGGATTGTGGAAAACTATCAGTTGCTGGCACAACAGGCCGGCATCGATGCCAGCGAGCTACTTCACTCAGATACCGCGGTGCTCACTCACCGCTTCAGCCAACTCCTGCAACAAACCGGAGACCGACGCACTGCATTACAGACCTTGCTCGGCCTGATTGAAGGCCGCAATACTATCGTGGTCCTCTTTGAAGACGGGGAAATTCTTGGCTTCCGGGATGGTAGTCCGCTGGTGATCGGGCGTAGCCCTGGTCATGTGTATATGGCTTCTGATGTGCTGGCGTTCGGAGACTGGTCGGACCAGAGCTTTGCTATGGAGAATCACCAGATTATCAGCATTCAGGGAGAAACCGTCCGTTTGTACGATGACAGAGGTGCTTTGCTGGTTCCTGACTGGCAGACGGTGGATGCCAGGCTGACGAGCGAATCACCTGACCCCGGTGGTTACCATATGCTGCAGGAAATCATGGTGCAATGGGAAACGATTCCCCGGCAGGCGCAGACCGACCCGGATGCCCTCGCCAGATTTATCTCACACCTGCATTCAGAGACCACTGTCATCGTCACCGGCGCTGGTGGAGCTTATTATGCCGCCCGGCAAATCTGCTGGATGTTACGGGAGCTGGCAGGAATCCGCGCCATCGAAATTCCAGCCTATGAAATTGGTGTGGCGCGGCAACTGGTGCGACCCGGAGATGTCTTGCTGGCGATCAGCCAGAGCGGAGAAACTGCGGATACGCTGGACGCCATTGAGGCAGCCCGTAGCTGGGGTATGACAGTTGCGTGCCTGGTTAATATGCCGCTTTGCAGTATGAGCAGGCTGGCGGATCATGTGTTTTACAACCGCTGTGGGCCGGAGATCTGCGTGTTGTCGACTAAGTCGGCGACGGCGCAGATCGCCTTCGGCTATTTGCTGGCGCAAAGTTACCGGGGAACAGCAATCACCGGTAGCATGGATCTGCTCAGTCGTGAGCTGACCCGGTATCTGTCTGACCCGACCCATGACCGGATCCGCCGGCTGGCAGCCAGCCTGGTGAAGGCAGAACATCTGTATATTCTTGGTGCCCATGAGAACTATGGGGCTGCGCTGATCAGCGCACTGAATATTAAAGAGGCCAGCTATCTGCATGCTGAGGCGTTTGCCGCCGGAGAGCTCAAGCATGGTGTTATCGCCCTGATCGAAGAAGAGACACCGGTTCTGGTATTCGTGCCCGGCGGCGATACCTGGATGCTGGCGGTGGCTGCCGAAGTGCGGGCCAGGGGTGCCCGGGTGATTGGTCTGGCAGATGACGATAATGAGCTGTTTGATGACTGGCTACCACTGCCCGCGACCGGTGGGCAACGCGAACTCGGCGCAATTGCCAATATTATTCCCTGTCAGTTACTCGCTTTTGAGCTGGCAGTGCAACGGGGTCTTAATCCGGACAAACCCCGGAATCTGGCTAAATCTGTCACTGTCAGATGAGCGCGGACGGCGTATAATGCGATTTTTCCTGACATGGAATATCCAATGAAACGACTGATGATCCTCTGTCTCATGACTGTTGCCAGTTTTGCGCAGGCTTCGGTGAGGGATGAAGCGCTGAACCTGTTGCAGGGTTATGAGTGGGAACTGAATGAAGCCCAGGTACAGGCATTGGGTGCGGCCGGTAAGTCTGCATTACTGGACATTGCCGGGGACCCGTCACTGGCAGGATTTATCCGGGAGCGGGCTGCTGCTTCACTGTCCGCGTTTGCGGACGACGAGGTGCGGAAATTCTATCTTGATCGGCTGGAAACTACGGTGTCACCGACCATCCGGCGCCGGACCGTCGAAGCCCTCTGTGAGACCTGGGATGCCACATCGCTGGAGTCAACCCTGATCCCGATGCTGAAAAGTGATGACACCCGCCTGAAAGTCATTGTGGCGAATTGTCTGCAATCGGTCGACAGCGATGCGGCCAGAGCCGCACTGGCAGAATATCGCATCTCAATCCGTGACAGCTGGGAGCTGAATGCTGCCGGCTTCAGGAAGGTGAACTGAGATGAATGCCCCGGCGCCCGTGCTGACTGATATCGAACAGGCCGCCTTTGAGCGTGATGGTTATCTGGTATGTCAGGGCCTGGCGCCTGAAGACCAGATTGAGAATATGCTGGCTGTCGCAACAGACCATCTGGCAGTCAACCTGGCACCCGTTGAATATGAAGTCGACGTTCAGTACCCGGGATCGCCGGTCAGCATGGATGAACCCGGCGGCCAGACCTGCAGGCGCCTGCTCCATGCTTATGCCAGGGATGAAGCATTCCGGCGCTGGGCGGCAGGTCCGGAAATTCGCGGAGTGCTGACGGCGCTCTTTCGTGCCGACGATGTAGTATTGTCGCAGTGTCATCACAACTGCGTGATGACAAAGCAGCCAGGATTCAGCAGTGCAACTCTTTGGCATCAGGATAATCGTTACTGGTCATTCGATCAGCAGAATCTGATCAGTGTATGGCTGGCGATGGGGGATGAGACCCGCCAGAATGGCTGCCTGCGGGTAATCCCCGGAACTCACCGGATGCAGTTTGAGCCGGGTCGCTTTGATGCTGCGTTGTTCCTGCGGCCGGATTTACCGGAAAACAAAACCCTGATGGCGCAGGCCAGAGTGGTTGAGCTGCACCGGGGCGATGTTCTGTTTTTCCATAGCCGGTTGTTCCATGCTGCTGGACGCAACCTGTCAGAAGAAACGAAGTTTTCGCTGGTTTTTACCTACCATGAAGCTGCCAATAACCCCATTGAGGGCACTCGTTCAGCGAGATTTCCGGGTATTCCGCTGGAAGCCTGAGCCTGGCTCAGGCTACGGAAATTTCCGGCACGGGCAACTGATCCATGATGTCGCAGAGCAGTTTTTCCCTCGACGTGCCTTTGCGCCAGGCAAAGCCGATATCGCGATAGTAGCGCTCGACAGGCAACCGGCGGGTGACAATGTTGGTGCCTTTCAATACCCCGGCGGCAACAGCCATATCGGGAATAAGCGTCACCCCCAGATCATTGTCTACCATCTGTAACAGCATCTGCAGGCTGTTTGCACCGAAGGTGTGGATTTTCTTGTGATTCTTCAGCCGGCAACCAGCCAGCGCATGGTCC
>JAGRIO010000218.1 GCA_020443225.1 Pseudomonadales bacterium | reverse complement strand
GATTGTGGTAGACCAGATCCTGGGCGCGGTTGCCTATGAAACCAGCAAGCAGCTGACGGTTTTCGTAGGGTTGATTATCACCAACTGTATCGTCATGGGGCGCGCAGAAGCATTTGCGATGCAGAACCCCCCGATGATCAGCTTCCTTGATGGTATCGGTAACGGTCTCGGTTACAGCGCAGTGCTGATGACTGTCGCAGTCATTCGGGAACTTATTGGCTCCGGCAGCCTGTTTGGTTTTGAGATTCTGCCGCTGGTCACTAACGGTGGCTGGTATGTACCGACTGGCATGATGCTGTTGCCACCCAGTGCTTTCTTCATCATCGGATTGCTGATCTGGGCGCTGCGAAGCTGGAAGAGCGAGCAGGTCGAAGAGGCAGAATACAAGATTGGCGGTCATACCGCTCTCTCACGGGCAATGTAGGTTGAGTCATGTTTGAGTACTTTTTAAGTCTGTTTGTAAAGGCTGTCTTCATCGAGAACATGGCACTGGTGTTCTTCCTGGGCATGTGTACGTTTATTGCCATTTCGAAGAAGATCGAAACAGCCATTGGTCTTGGTATTGCGGTGATCGTGGTTCAGACGGTGACAGTGCCGGTCAATAACCTGATCTATATGTATTTGCTGCGCGAAGGCGCACTGGCCTGGGCCGGCTTTCCTGATGTTGACCTGAGCTTTCTGGGTTACCTCAGCTATATCGGCGTGATTGCTGCTCTGGTCCAGATCATGGAAATGTTCCTCGATAAATACGTGCCTGCGCTCTATAACGCACTGGGTGTATTTCTTCCCCTGATCACAGTGAACTGCGCCATTCTGGGCGCCTCGTTGTTCATGGTGAACCGTGACTACGGTTTCGGTGAAAGTGTGGTTTACGGTATTGGTGCCGGAGTTGGCTGGGCGATTGCAATCGTGTTGCTGGCTGGCATTCGCGAGAAACTGAAGTACAGTGATGTCCCGGAAGGACTCCGTGGCCTGGGCATTACCTTTATCACTGTCGGACTCATGTCACTGGGCTTTATGTCCTTTGGTGGAATCTCACTTTAATTCGAAGCTGTTATGAATACTGAAATTATTTTAGGCGTCTCTATGTTCACCATCATCATCATGATGCTGGTGTTCGTGATTCTCTACGCTCGAAAGCTGTTGGTGAGCTCCGGGCAGGTGACAATCGAGATTAATGGCGATCCGGAAAAGTCCATTACCACCAATGCGGGGGGCAAACTGCTCCAGACGCTGGCTGATTCCGGTATTTTCCTGTCCTCAGCCTGTGGCGGCGGAGGCACCTGTGGTCAGTGTCGTTGTCAGGTCCTGGACGGTGGTGGCTCCATGCTGTCGACTGAGGAAGGACATTTTACCCGCGGTGAGCGCAGCGAAGGCTGGCGTCTGAGTTGCCAGACAGCGGTTAAACAGAATATGAAGATCGAGGTGCCGGCTGAGTTCTTTGGTGTCAAGCGCTGGGAATGTGAAGTCATCTCTAATGACAACGTCGCAACCTTTATTAAAGAACTGGTTCTGAAATTGCCAGAAGGTGAGGAAGTTGATTTCAGGGCTGGCGGTTACGTGCAGTTTGAAATTGATCCTTATGAAATCGATTATAAGGATATCGACGTTGCCGAAGAATATCGTCCTGACTGGGAAAAGTTCGGGGTATTTGACCATAAGTCCAAAGTCGATGAAGTGACTATCCGGGCCTACTCCATGGCCAACTATCCGGAAGAAAAAGGCATTATGAAGTTCAATATCCGTATTGCTTCGCCACCCCCGGGTACTGATTACCCACCAGGAAAAATGTCTTCATATCTGTTTACCCGCAAACCCGGTGACAAGGTCACTATTTTCGGGCCGTATGGTGAGTTCTTCGCCAAGGAGACCGACGCTGAAATGGTCTTCATTGGTGGTGGTGCGGGTATGGCGCCTATGCGTGCCCATATATTTGATCAGTTATTGCGGCTCAAGACCGATCGCAAGATGAGTTTCTGGTATGGCGGCCGTAATCAGCGCGAGCTGTTCTACGTCGATGAGTTTGACAAGCTTGCTGCCGATAATGATAACTTTGACTGGTATGTCGCGCTCTCTGACCAGAATATTGAAGGTTGGGATGGTTATACAGGCTTCATTCATAACGTACTCTATGAGCACTATCTGAAGGACCATCCGGCACCGGAAGACTGTGAATACTATATGTGTGGGCCACCCATGATGAACGCAGCTGTTATTCAGATGCTGGAAGATCTGGGTGTGGAAAGGTCCAATATCTTCCTGGATGATTTCGGCGGCTGAGCAGCACTGAAATCGAGCTGGAAACGGCGAGTGATAAAAAAGCCCGGCAGATCGCCGGGCTTTTTTGTGGGTCAGATGCAGGTGTCTGAAGCTACATCTTCTCTTCAGAGACCCGGTAGCCAGCCTCGGTGGGAATGCACAGGTAGTTACCATCGTCCCGCTGTTCAATCCAGGGCAGAACGGAAACGATATTGCGGTTTGCCGCTGCTTGCATTGCATCCGCCACACTGTCGCTGTCAGCCAGCATCTCAACGTTGCGAAGGGTAGGGAAAATAACGGTGTATTTGCCGCTTTCTGCACCTGCCAGCGCCTCTCTGGGCGAAATCCAGATCGAGTCTACCGATTCTGTACCATCGTGAACCGCAAGATGATCTTCAGGTGCCACTGCCAGATAAAACCAGGTATCAAAGCGCTTGGGCATCATGGGTGGCGTGATCCAGTGCGCATAGGGCTGCAGCAGATCACACGCCAGTTCCAGATCCTCTGCTTCCAGAAATTCTGTCAGACTGATCTCGTTCTGATGTAGCTTTTCACGATAATGTTCCAGCGCCGCCAGAGTAGTACCGTCGATCAGAGAATCGCTTCCCAGCTTTCTGGCGAGCAGTATGCCGCATTCTTCAAAGGCTTCACGAATTGCACCTGCCTGAAGAGATACGGTGACATCATCTGCCTCATCAACCCCCCGGCAACGGTGCCGGACGGCTGCATCGCCCTCATCGACCTTGCCCCCTGGAAACACCAGTGCTCCAGAGGCGAAATCTATCTGATGATGTCGTACGACCATGAAAACTTCCAGCCCGGCTTCGCCATCCCGTAACATCAGAATGGTAGCGGCTGGCAGCGGGGTACTGGGTTCTGCCATATTATCGGTTTCCTTCCTGGATGATTTTCCAGTGTTCTTGTTCTTTTCTGAGTCGCAGTACCTTGTTGGTCACATCGCTGTAGGTGTTGGAATTGTAGCGTTGGACAAACTGTACTTCCGCAACGTCTGCATCAACGATATCAAACTTCTCAAAGGTGATATCAATCCTGATGTACTTTGGACGGGTCAGGCGGGACTTGCGGACAGATTCCCATTTCCGGCGCGACTGCTTGTCAGGAACCCTGAAGTCGTCAGCATAGTTACTGAGGTATTGGGTAACATTTTTCTCAGACCAGGCAGCAGCCCATAAGTTAATGGTGCTTCGCAGCTCTTCTTCCACAGCAGGTGTCATCCGGGTTACCGGCTGATATAAAGGCAGCGAGTCTTCCGGCACAGGCACCGGCGCTGGACCGGTACTGGCGGGCGTGTTGATGGGTGCAGAAACTCCTGCGGTCACGGTAGCTTCAGGGGATTGTTGTCTGCTGCTCATACTGGCGGGTGCTTCCTCACCAGTGATGGCTGCTACGGGCTCGCCTGTTTCGGCGCCGATCGCTGCGATATCTTCCTTGTTGACCAGAATATCGTTTTCAAAGTAGCCGTTGTACACAGTGCCATCTGGCAGAATCATGGTGCCGGGACCATTTCTCAGATCGTTCCTGAATTCGCCGACAAACCGGGTACCATCCTGCCAGAATATAGTCCCTTTGCCGGAACGTTTGCCATCAAGCACGCCACCGACATAACGGGTGCCATCGGGCCAGACCAGTGTTTTATTGACCGGTCCGTCGGTGTCGGCAGCGCTTATGTAAGCGGAAGGCAGTACCAAAACTATCAATAAAAACAAATAGATAGTGCGGTTCATTGAGCACATTTTCCTGTTTGTCTGGCTTAAGCTGATAATAGTAACACTACCCATAATGTAATCGAACTCAAACTTGGGATGCAGAATCAGATTCTGTTCAGGGCTTGCCCAGGTTGCCACTGAGCGCGGCGCTCTCCAGTACCTGCGCCGGATTGATTATCCAGGGTCCGTCCGCCTCAACCCAGACGTTGGCGAACTGGTTGCTATCAATCTGATGGCTCCTGTCACCATCGAAAGCCAGCAGTCCTGGTCCGTGCCAGGTCAGTCTGGCCCCGGGCTCGACCCGCCGGATGTCAGTGATGCCAACGTGATCATATAAGCCCGGTGAGATGGGAATGCGTAACTGACGTTCGCTGTCTGCCTGACAGCTCACAGCCACACCAAACGGGTCGCGCTCATGACAGGGAAGTAAATATCCACCAATGGGTGACATGCCAACTGAGGCTGGCTCAGCCCGGGTCAGCAGTAGCTCGGCGATATTCTTGCCTGCGAACGGCAGATAGCTGCCCAGCATGTCATTACGTAGCAATACTGCGTCAACCAGTGCGATATCGCGGCTGCCGTCAGGTAGTTCAACATGGATCTGTTTGCACCGAAAACAATGGGTCCGGTAGTCGAGCTGCTGACTGGCAATCATACCGGCCGCAGCACCCGCGACTGAGGCTTCGCACCAGACCGGGAAAACATTATTGGTGCCGGTGGAAAGCGGCAGGATGACAGCATCAGGCAGGGCTGCAGCGACTATGCGGGATGTGCCGTCACCGCCGAGCACAATAAAGGTGCGACAACCCTTATCCCACATCATCTTAACCATGGTCGTGGTATCACGGGCCGTATGGGTCAGTGGATAGGAGAGTATTTCAACCTGGTTGCGCTCCGGCAGATTTTCAATCGCTCTTTCGTTGATCCGGAACGGCTCGTTACCCAGGTAAATCCGTTCGACTCCCTGAGCCAGTGCGCCCAGTACCAGACGGGTGACGTGTTGCTGTTTATCGTGATGACTCGTTATGCTGGCACGGGCGGCGACCCGGCGTACATCCCGACCAGACATGGGATTCACAACGATACCTAATGAGGTCATATCTGCTCCGGCTGGCTTGTCGTTATCAGGCTTTTCTGAGGAAAACCCACTGCTGATCGTCAGAGTGAGATTCACTGAAACGGTAGCCATCCACGTCAAAATTACGGATATCTGCGGGCTTATTGATCCGGTTGCGGATGATGTAGCTGGCCATCTGACCCCGGGCCTTTTTGGCAAAGAACGACAGCACTTTGTATGAACCATTGCTGAAATCGCGGAATACCGGCGTAATGACTTCACCGGTCAGCTTTTTCATCTGTACAACTTTGGCGTATTCGTTGGAGGCCAGGTTGATCAGAGTCTTGTTCCGCTGTTCTGCCAGGGTGTCGTTAATCATGGCGGTGATCTCACTGCCCCAGAAATCGTACAGGTCTTTACCTGCTGGATTCTGCAGTTTGATGCCCATCTCCAGTCGGTAAGGGCGAATCATATCCAGTGGCCGTAACAGTCCGTACAGCCCGGACAGAATCCGCAGGTGCTTCTGTGCGAAGCTGAAGTCACTGGCTGTGAACTCTTCAGCTTTAAGTCCCAGGTAAACATCGCCCCTGAAGGCGAGCAGGGCCTGTCGGGCTTCCGGCGCATCCATCTGAGGACGCCATTCTTTAAACCGCTCGACGTTCATTTCTGCCAGTTTGGGACTGATTTTCATCAGCTTCTGCAGATCTTTCGGGGTCTTGTCCCGCATGATCTCCACCAGTTGCCCTGACTGTTGCAGCATCTGTGGGGTTGATGATTTTCTCGTTGTCAGGGGTGACTCGTAATCCAGCGTTTTTGCGGGTGAGATAATCGTGAGCATGGAAGGTCTGATGTAAAAATCGGAAGCCGTCTAGGATACTCGATTTGGTGATTCGCGGCGACCCCGGAAAGTGGGGATTCCCACCGGGCGAAGAAGCCTGATAGGCTGAGTGGCAAAGGGTTGAGGTGCCGGTATATTGGCGGCTTTCTGTCCGGTCTGGCCCTATTAGACAAGCTGTGCCGGATATCGCACAATCCGGGTAATAATAAGCCGCGCCACAAGGCGGATAATACCAACAGGGAATGTAACCGGAGCCGAGCCTATGCCAGCCTTTATCATCAGGTGTCTCCCATGAAGAATCCACTGAAGCGCTGGGATGTTTTTCTCACCCTCGTGGTTTTTCTGTTTACCATTCCCGCAGAGCGCTTCGAGTTGTTCTCACTGATTGAGGACCAGACTATCTCGATGCGGCAGATTCTCCGTACCACCTACGGTGATCCTTCCGTTACGGAGTTGCGGGATGAGATCATGATTGTTTCCCTCGATGAAAGCCTGTACGAGGAATATGGCAGTTTCCCGTTCAGGCGAACGGATCTGGGGAAGATTGCCCGTCGTCTGAGTAGTCTCGGTGCGCAGGTCGTCGGACTCGACTTCCTGATGGACTTCCGCAGTTCCTATGGCGAAGACGAACCTACTTCCGCGATGTTTGAAGAGGCAGGCAATGTGCTGCTGGTTTCGTTCGCTCATTTTGATGGTGACAAATTCGTCAAGCTGGCTTACCCCACAGAGGTTTTGCAGGAGCATGCAGTTACCGGCTACTCGAACCTGCGACCTACCAGTGCGCTGGTCGATAATCTGGCCCGGGTGCGGATCTATGATGCCATTACCAACAACAGGGA
>JAGRIO010000217.1 GCA_020443225.1 Pseudomonadales bacterium | reverse complement strand
TCAGGAAAGGCTCACGCGGCAGATTCTGGTCGCCCTGCAAACCTTGCTGGATACAGAAAACGTTGCCGTATCTGTGCAAGCCCGACACTACTGTGTTAAAGCCCGTGGTGTTATGGACAGTGGCTCTTCGACAGACACGCAGGCACTGGGGGGATTATTCCGGACCGACAGTACGCTGAGGTCGGCCTTCTTCAGCTAGACGGCCCTGTCACCATGGTTTCCGGGTGCGATGCGTCGGTGCAGCATAAACTTAAGGTTATAAAAAACGTCGCGTTGAATTCTAAATAGTAGAAAACGCTGCGCATAGCGGCATGATATCCGGAGACTGGTAACAGTAAACTTGCCTTATGTTCTGGCGTTTCGTTATTACCCTGACCCTTATCGCCACGTCTGCCGCCGCCAGTGCAGATGGGCTGGTGCCTGAACGTTATCTGGATCTGTCGATACCGGAACTGAGCGCCCGAGTGGTGAAACTTCACGGAACGGAACGACTGGCCACAGGACTGCTGCTGGCAGATCTCAGTATTGCCTCCCGTGGTCCTGCCGCTTCTGAACAGTTTATACCTTTCCTTGATGAAGTGGTGGCAACCGATAAGCGGGCACTGGTTGCCTACGCGGAAGGGATTCGTTGCGCGTTGCTGGTGCGGCAGGGCAAAATTGAGTTCGCTGGCCCGCACTGCTAACAGGCTCTGGTATAGCTTGATCCGGAAGATCATTTCACGACGTTCAGAATACGTAACCTTCAAACCTTTTACCTCATGCGCCTGGGGCGTACAGAGGACGCCTATCGGGAAATTCTGGCATCAATGCCGCTGCTGGAACGCATAGACAGTGACTTCTTTACGGCTGCGGCCTATAACTCGCTGGGTGTCACTCAGCTTTACTCGGGGCTCTACAAGCAGGCGCTTGATTCGTTCGTCACAGGTAAGCGCTTTGCCGGGGCGTTTCCCGACCGGGTTATTGGCAGATTGTTGGGTGTTAACATGGGGCTGGCCTATTTAGACAGTGGGTTTCCCGGCCAGGCGGCGGTGGCTTTTAGGGAAGGCCGGGACTGGGCGCTGTCGTTAGGTCACGTTGGCAGGGCGATGATAGCCAGCACCTTGCTGGCTAAGGCCCGGGTAATGGATGGTGATCCTGAGACGGCGCTGGAGGAACTGCAACCCTATCTGGCAGGTGATCCTTCAAGCGCTGATCCTGACAGTATGGCCCATGTTTATCTGATTGCCGGCCGGGCCTTGCTTGCCTTGAATAACATCGCCGGAGCGGAGGACTATTTCAGAAAAGGACTTGCCATCACTGACAAGTTTGGCATTGAGCTGCGTGGTGGCGAGTTGCAACTGCAGTTGGTCAACACCATGGCGCTTCAGGATAATCGCGAGGCGGCCTATCAGGAAATGACCAGATTGCTGCCATCTCTGCGCTCATTCAGTACCAACATTCTGGATAAGGCGCTTAAGACCTATGCTACCCTGGCCGCTGAAACGGGACATCCTGATATCGCCTATCAGGCACTGGCAGAATCGCTGTCGCTGCAGGAGCGTTACCGCGGCAGTGACTATGATCGCAAACTCATCCTGCTGGAAGCTGAGGCGGAAGTACAGAAGATGCAGGCAGCGGCTGCAAGAGCCCGGGAGCTCAGTCTGGCCGAAGCCAGAATGTTTCGCGTTAATGTTCTGCTGCTGGTTTTCGGGGTGGTTATTTTCATTCTGATCGTGGTGGTTGGCATCATCAGTTACAAGCGTCGTCTGGCGACTGATCTGGTAAGGCATCAACAAAATACTGCTACCTTGCTCGAAAGTGAGGTAGCCAGGGTGACCGCTGAACTGGAAGCGCAGATGACTGAGCGCATGCAGTCTGAAGAAGATAAACGCCTGCTGGAAGCGAGAATCGCCGAGGACGACAAGATGCGTGCGCTGGGTCAGCTCACCGGTGGCATTGCCCATGATTACAATAATTTGCTGACGATTATCGGCACATCAGTCGAACTGCTCGGCTCAGACATTGAAAGTGCTGACGGGCGGGAATATGTCTCAACCATCGAGCGCGCGGTGGAAACCTGCCGTAATATCAACCGGGGGCTGCTGTCCTATGCCCGTCAACAACCCCTGACACCCAAAGTCATCAACGTTTCAGAACGTCTGAGTGAGTTGCAGCGGATTTTTCAGCAGACGGTTGGGGAGGAAGTTCAGCTTAATATCCAGCTTGAAAACGGTCTGTATGTGCGGGTCGATGATGCTCAGTTGACTACTGCGCTGATCAATCTGCTGAACAACGCCCGGGATGCCTCTGGTGGCCATGGTGTCATCATGCTTAAAGCGAATCGTCAGGCAGCAAACGGTATGCTTCAGATCAGTGTTGAAGACAGGGGTTGTGGTATGAGTCCTGAGCAACTTGCCCGTGCCCATGAGCCATTTTTCTCGACCAAGATATCACCTATTGCGTCAGGGCTGGGGCTCAGCATGGTGCACGGTTTTGCCCATCAGTCGGGTGGTCATTTGCATCTGGAATCGGAAGAGGGGCTTGGTACAACTATCACGCTCTCTTTGCCACTGGTTGATATGCCGCAGACAGGACTCCATGAATCTCCGTCTGTGACAGAAATACCCCAGGGGCTTTGTGCGGTTGTCGTTGATGACAACGTTCAGCTTTGTGAACTGGTAAAAGCGATGCTGTCGCAGTTCGGCTTTCGTGTGTCGACTGCCCATAATGCTTCAGATGCGTGGCAGACGGTGCAGCAGGTTCAGCCAGATCTGTTGCTGTCGGACATTATGATGCCGGGCAAGTTTGACGGACTCGGGCTGGCGCAAAGGGCCAGGGCACTGTTCCCCAGTCTCTGCATTCTGATGATGACCGGCTATTCTGAAGAGCGCGCTGACTTTCCGGTGCTGGATAAACCTTTCACCATGAAGCAGCTGCGGGAAGCTTTACAGATGATGGACTGGGAACAGACTGCTGACGGAGCCAGATATTCCCGGCCCGCCAGACAATCCGCTGAGTGACCGGTGGAACACCACCGGACCCACGATCAACCCAGGTTTGCGTTCACAAAATCCCAGTTGACCAGATTCCAGAAAGCATCCATGTAAGCAGGACGAGCATTCCGGTAGTCGATGTAGTAGGCGTGTTCCCACAGGTCAACAGTCAGGACGGGCGTTACGCTCGCGTCAGTCAGAGGAGTGCCCGCATTACTGGTATTGACGATAGCAACAGAGCCGTCAGCTTTCTTCACCAGCCAGGTCCAGGAAGAACCGAAATTATTCACGGCAGAGTTAGTGAACTCTTCCTTGAATTTCTCAAATGAACCAAAGGCGGCATTGATTGCATCGGCTGCAGCGCCAACAGGCTCGCCACCACCGTTCGGAGACAGACAGTTCCAGTAGAAAGTGTGGTTCCAGATCTGTGCTGCATTGTTAAACACGCCGCCTTCAGATGTCTTGACGATTTCTTCCAGGGACTTGTTTGCCAGGTCAGTACCTTCAACCAACCCATTCAGCTTGGTGACATAAGTTGCGTGATGCTTGCCGTAGTGAAACTCCAGTGTCTCTTCGGAGATATGTGGGGCAAGTGCGTCTTTTGCGTAGGGTAACTCTGGTAATTCAAATGCCATGATCGTTTATATACCTTTTAAGTGATTAAAAAAATCAGTGGTTATGTGTACGAGATACGCCATAGCCGCATTCTCGGATGCGGTAGTCTAGCATAGTTCCTGCGGCTCAAATCCCTTTGAAAAATGTGGATTCACCAGCCACGGTCTGAGTTCAGGGCACGGATCCTGTGCGTTACCCGCCCTTTTTTGGGGCGATCGCCAGAGAAACGCACCAGATGAGTGATAATTTTGCCGGGTGCGGCCACAATGACTGAGCCGTCACTGAGCATCACTGAAGTCGCGATTTGACAGCCACAGGCACTGATAGGGCGCCAGCGTCTTTTGCGCCGCAAAATCAGCAACCGTTTCGCCGCTGAAAATATCAAACCATTCCTGCGTCTCCACGAGATTCAGGCTGTTCAGAGGGAGGGCAACCTCTGATGCCGTCAGATTATGAATACAGAAAATGCTCTGGCTTCTGGTGCGGTTCTGTCGCCAGAAGGCGAAAATACCTTCTCCAAGATGCAATGTGTACTGTGTGGAGTTGGGATGGAAGGCTGCCTGTTGTTTACGCAGCCGGACAATCTTCTTCAGTCGGTGCAATACCAGATGATGGTGAGAAACAGGGTCCCGTAATTTGTCGGTAAGCACTGACTTATCCCAGATGTGCCTGTTTATGGCACGGTTGTTACCGGAGAGTTCGACTTTCCTGAGATCGTTCTCAGTACCCAGAAGGCTGTGAATATAAAAAGCCGGTACGCCTTCCAGCCCCAGCATGATGATGTGTGCGCAGATAAACCTTTCGAACTGGTAGCTGTCGCGACCTTCTGTTGTACCTGCGAAAGCGTCGAACAGGCTGATATTGATTTCATAGGGCTGTCGTTGGCCACCAGCCTCGCGCCAGGAGACCAGTCCCCCAAAACTGCGCATGGTACTGATCAACTGATCCCGTTCTTCTTCACTCAGGATACCCTCCACAGGGCGCAGGCCAATGCCATCATGGGAGGCGATGAAGTTCAGATAGGTGGTGCCATCCTGCGCCGGTGGCATGCTCATCAGCCAGTTATTCAGGTAGCGGTTCTCACCGGAAACCAGCGCATGAACCAACAGGGGAGGCAGCGAGAAGTTGTAAATGATGTGCGCTTCATTGGCGTTGCCGAAGTAAGCCAGGTTCTCACGGTTGGGAATATTGGTTTCTGTAATGATAATAGCGTGTGGATTGCAGTGTTCGATCAGCGCCCGCAAAATGCGGATGATTTCGTGGGTCTGAAACAGATTCAGACAATTAGTGCCCGGTTCCTTCCACAGAAAGGCGACAGCATCCAGACGAAAGACAGAGATACCGGCTTCCATGTAGAAGCGGATGATATCTGCCATTTCAAGTAGTACTGCCGGGTTGGCGAAGTTCAGATCAACCTGGTCCGGACTGAAAGTACACCAGACATAACGGGTCCCATCCAGGGTTTCCACTTCGCGCAGCAGTGGCGTGGTGCGGGGTCTGACGACGGCAGAGTGATCATCAAGCGGGTCTGCCTCAATGAAAAAGTCCTTGCCCGGCAACTCGTTGCGTCTGAACTGTTCGAACCATTCAGAACGGCTGGAACAGTGATTGATGACAAGGTCTGCCATCAGTTTATAGTCGTCGGCTATGGCGCGGATATCATCCCAGTCGCCGAGATCCTCATTGACCTGCTTGTAATTGATGACGGAAAAGCCATCGTCTGAGCTGTAAGGATAAAAGGGCAGGATATGCACCCAGTTCACCGTATCAGCCAGCCAGGTGTTCAGAAAATTGTGCAGGGTCCGCAATGGACGTTCGGCCGGGTCGCGGATCGTATCTCCATAAGTGATGGTCAGGATATCTGTTTCGGCCCAGTTGTTGTGGTGCCGAAGTGGGTCCTTACATACCTTGTGGAGATTGAAAGTGTTGATCAGTTGCTGGGCCAGTGCCCGGATGTCGTACATGGGGTAGACATTTTCCAGATGGACCAGCAAACGCTCTTCAAGCTGATTAACCGGAGAGTTCAAAAGCTGTTTCACCTCGCGCTGGCGGCTGCTGACTTACCGGTGAAAAACTGATGGTCCTTTTCGACCGCATCCAGCAGTTGCTCGAAGATGTCGGGAATCGCACTGACCACCCGGTTCCAGTGGGGAATAAAAGGTGGCTCCATGGGCCGGCTGAGAAAGACGTCGCCAGCTTTCATGATGTTTTCCGCAAACAGCTCCACCATCTGCTCTTCTTTGTGAACATCGAAATCCAGACCATTCATGGTGGCATCGCAGTGATAACTGTCGATGAGATCGAGTGCGATCCGGTAGTAGGTGGCCTTCAGACTTCTGAAGATTCCATTTTCAAAGACCACGCCATTGGTAGCCAGCTTGCGGAAGAATGCCTTGGAAATGTCGATAGACATTTTTGACAGCCCACCTTCGTCGTTGTCAGCAGAAACTTGCTGGTGTTTGTGGTCGTAGATGTCCGCGATCTCGACCTGACAAATGCGACGGGTAGAGTAGTTCCGCAGCATCTCCATCAGAACGCCGACTTCCAGCCCCCAGTCGGCAGGAATGCGCAGGCCGTTCATCACATCCTTGCGCATGGAAAACTCCCCGGCCAGTGGGTAGCGGAAACTGTCCATGAAAGTGAGGTAGTCGTCATGCCCGAGATTGTGCTGCATGGCTCTGATCAGCGGCGTGACCAGCAGCCGGGAGACCCGACCACCCAGATGGTTACTGTTCACCCGGGAGTAGTAGCCCTTGCTGAACTGGAAGTTGAAATTTGGATTGGCGACGGGGTAGATCAGCTTCGCCAGCAGGCTACGGTCGTAGGTGACGATATCGCAGTCGTGCAGTGCGACCGCCTCGACCTGATTCTGGGCCAGCATATAACCCATGCAATACCAGACATTACGGCCTTTGCCCATCTGGTCAGGTGCCAGCTTCTTGGCCCTGAGACGTTCATCAATAGCACGCAGATTCGGCCCGTCGTTCCACAGAATCCGGTGATCCTGGGGTAACCGGTCAAAAAACTGCAGCGCATGTCGGTACTGATCAGCGTTCGCCTGATCGAGCCCGATCACGACCGAGGACAGATAAGGCACTTTTACCAGTTCGTCGAGGATCTTCGTCAAGGCGGGACGTTCCAGTTCCG
>JAGRIO010000216.1 GCA_020443225.1 Pseudomonadales bacterium | reverse complement strand
TACACAGGTACTGCCTACCATGGCTGGCAGTACCAGAACGCTACAACGCCTACAGTGCAATTGCGTCTTCAGCAGGCGCTCTCAACCATAGCCAATGAACCTGTCGAACTGATTTGTGCTGGTCGGACAGATACCGGTGTTCATGCGACGCAGCAGGTTGTGCACTTCGATACCACTGCAGTGCGGCCCTCCAAGGCCTGGACTCTGGGTACCAATGCCCACCTGCCGAATGATATTTCTGTGAACTGGAGTCAGGTAGTAAAGCCTGATTTTCATGCCCGCTTCTCTGCCACTGCAAGACATTATCACTACGTCATTCTCAATCAGCGGGTCAGATCAGGATTGTTTCCCGGGGCTATGACAGTCGATCACCGGCCGCTCGATGCAGAGCGCATGCACCAGGCCGCACAGGCGCTGTTGGGTGAAAATGACTTTTCGTCGTTCCGGGCCGCGAGTTGTCAGTCCAGAACCCCAATGCGGTTTATGGAGCGAATCAGCGTAGACCGGCTTGGCAACCTGGTGGTCATCAGGGTCAGGGCCAATGCCTTTTTACATCATATGGTCCGGAATCTGGCTGGGGTGTTGATGGATATCGGCGCCGGTAACAAGCCTGTCAGCTGGGCAGCTGAGCTGCTTGAACTGAGAGACCGCTCCCAGGGTAGTGTGACGGCGCCACCGGACGGACTGTATCTTGTTGATGTGGATTATCCTCAGCACTTTGGTATCCCTGAGGGACCTTTTTTGCCGCATTTT
Source organism: Pseudomonadales bacterium (assembly GCA_020443225.1). Classification (GTDB taxonomy): domain Bacteria; phylum Pseudomonadota; class Gammaproteobacteria; order Pseudomonadales; family Azotimanducaceae; genus UBA4582. Next base: position 6,023 of record JAGRIO010000216.1, on the reverse strand, counting down.
TTTGCCCTTCTGAGTGAGAGTGAAGTTAAACCTCTGAGCTGATTCTGGTACACTCCACGCTCTTTTCAGGTCCCCTGAATAACCTTACATGGTCACGCGAATTAAAATCTGCGGCCTCACCAATGCTGAGGACCTGCGCTCTGCCGTTGCGGCAGGGGCAGATGCGGTCGGCTTCAATATGTATCCCGCCAGTCCCCGTTTTGTCGGTGTAGATCAGGTAGCGGCATTGTGTCGGCAAACCCCGGTCTTCGTTACCCGGGTAGGTCTGTTCGTCAACCATTCGCGCGCCGAAGTAGAGGCAGTGTGCAGTCAGGCAGAGTTTGATCTGCTGCAGTTTCATGGAGATGAAGACAATGCGTTTTGTGCCTCGTTCGGTCGACCCTTCATTAAAGCTTTGCGGGTTGCTGATCCCGCATCTGTTGGTTCTCTGATCGCTGCATTTCCTGACAGCAGGGGTATCTTGCTGGATGCCCATGTTGATGGGGTTTATGGCGGAACTGGTCAGGTCATCGACTGGGGGGCACTGCCTGCGGCCGGCAAACCGCTGGTTCTTGCCGGTGGTTTGACGCCGGAAAATGTTGGCCAGGCGATTTTGACCGTCCAACCCTGGGCGGTTGACGTAAGTGGTGGGGTAGAACTAACCAGGGGACGTAAGGATCCTGAACGCATTCTGGAATTTGTGTCAGCTGTCCGATCCGCTGATGCAAGCTTGATAACCGGGGAACAGGTGGTAAGAACATGAGTAACAGTAATATAGGCAGCAACGAACGCCTGGCCAGTATGCCTGATGAAACGGGTCATTTTGGTGTCTTTGGTGGACGATTCGTATCCGAAACCCTGATGGCTGCGCTGGAAGAACTGACCCGGGAATATCAGCGGCTGAAAAATGACCCTGCCTTCCTCAGAGATTTTCACAGCGACCTGGCTAACTATGTGGGTCGTGAATCACCACTTTACTTTGCGGAGCGCCTCACCAGAGAAGTTGGAGGGGCTCGTATTCTGCTGAAGCGCGAGGACCTGAATCATACCGGCGCTCACAAAATTAACAATTGTATTGGTCAAGCCCTGCTGGCCAAGCATATGGGTAAACCACGGGTGATCGCTGAAACCGGAGCCGGGCAGCATGGGGTTGCTTCAGCAACAGTGGCGGCACGGTTTGGGCTTAAGTGCGCGGTTTACATGGGCAGTGAAGACATCGCCCGGCAAAGTCTGAACGTTTATCGCATGAAATTGCTGGGGGCAGAAGTCATACCGGTCACCAGCGGTTCACGCACGCTGAAAGACGCTCTCAGCGAAGCGCTACGGGACTGGGTGACAAATGTTGACGACACCTACTACATCATCGGTACGGTGGCCGGTCCGCACCCCTATCCGATGCTGGTACGCGACTTTCAGTCAGTTATTGGCAACGAGACACGCAATCAGTGCCAGACGCAGTACGGGTGCATGCCTGATGCGATTGTTGCCTGTGTCGGAGGCGGCTCCAATGCGATGGGGATATTCTATCCCTTTATCAATGATACAGACGTGCGTCTGATTGGCGTTGAACCTGCCGGCCATGGCATGGAAACCGGTGAGCATGCCGCACCTTTGACAGCGGGTCAGATTGGCGTCCTGCATGGCAACAGAACCTATCTCATGCAGGACGAAAACGGCCAGATTCTCGATACTTACTCGGTGTCTGCCGGTCTGGACTATCCTGGCGTTGGTCCGGAGCACGCCTGGCTGAAAGACATTAAGCGGGCGGAATATGTCACTGTCACCGACGAAGAAGCGCTGACGGCATTTCGCCAGCTCAATTTGCTGGAAGGGATTCTGCCTGCGCTGGAATCCGCCCATGCCGTAGCCTGGGGAATGAAGATGGCGAAGGACATGAGCCCTGACCAGACTATCGTGATAAATCTGTCCGGCCGGGGTGATAAAGACATTCCAACCATGGCCCGTATCGATGGTATCTCTATTGATTGAAACACCCAGCGCAGATTCCGGGAGTAAGAAATTGAGTCGTATTGAACAGTGTTTTGGACAACTGAAAGCAGATGGTCGCAAGGCCCTGGTGGTTTATCTGGTTGCCGGAGATCCGGAACCTGCAGTCACTGTGCCACTGATGCACGCGATGGTCGCGGCAGGGGCCAACATCATTGAGCTGGGGCTGCCGTTCTCAGACCCGGAGGCTGAAGGCCCGGTCATACAACTGGCGCATGAACGCGCGCTGAAGCATAACGTATCGCTGCGCGATACCCTGGCCATGGCCCGGACTTTCCGGGAAACGGATCAGACTACACCCATTGTGCTGATGGGCTATATCAATCCAATCGAAGCGATGGGTTATGATGTTTTTGGCCAACTGGCGGGTGACGCCGGTATTGACGGCACGATTCTGGTCAATGTTCCGCCGGAAGAAGGCGAGCTGCTGGATCAGTCTCTGGCGGCGAACAAGATTGACCCTGTTTACCTGCTTTCGCCAACCACCACTGATGCCCGGGCACGTATGTTGTGTGAAAAAACCCGCGGCTTTGCCTACTACGTATCGCTGAAAGGTACGACTGGTGCATCTACTCTCGATGTGGACAGTGTCAGGGACCGCATGAGCACTTTCCGTGAATTTGCCCGCACGCCCATCGTGGTAGGTTTTGGCATCAAGGATGGTGAGTCAGCGGCAAGTATCGCGGCAGTTTCTGATGGTGCGGTTGTTGGTTCTGCGCTGGTCAGTCTGATGGCGGAACATGCAGACGATAAGCCGCGGATGATGCAGGCCGTCCAGCATCTCATCGGTGAAATGCGTACCGCTATGGATGCGGAAGCTGTCTGAATATGGACCTGACAGCCTGGCTCGAACGGATAGATCAGCAACACCCGGTGAAGTGGGATCTGGGGCTGGCAAGAGTCGGAGATGTGGCTGCGCGTCTCGGGGTTCTGCGTCCTGCACGGCAGACTGTGCTTGTAGCGGGCACCAATGGAAAGGGCACGACCTGTGAATATCTCTCGGCGCTGGCAGTCGCCAAAGGACTGAGAACCGGTAAGACTACGTCACCGCACCTGCGCAGGTTCAATGAACGCATCGTCATTGATCAGCAGCCGGTGAGCGATCAGACCATCTGTGAAGCATTCGAAGCCATTGAACAGGCCCGAGGTGATACCACGCTGACCTATTTTGAATATGGGGCGCTGGCCGCGTTGTATATTTTTACCCGGGCTGATCTGGACCTGGCTATTCTTGAAATAGGGCTGGGCGGTCGTCTGGATGCTTTTAATATAGTTGACCCTGATATTTCGGTGATTACCCGTATTGCGCTGGATCACCAGGCCTGGCTTGGGGATACCCGTGATCTTATCGCGGTGGAGAAGGCGGGTATTCTGCGATCAGCTGGTCATGCCGTGGTTGCTGACCCGAATCCCCCGGAAGCGCTGGCCTCGGCTGTTGCAGATGCGGGCTGCAGTGCCGACTGGCTGGGTGTGCAGTTCGGCTACGACGATGAGCAGGTCTGGTATTCAGAAGGCTCGCATTTCCAGGAGTGCAGCTGTGCCGGTACTCAGTTACCGAGAGCCAGCCTTGCAGCTGCAGTTCAGGTTCTCAGTCGTCTCAGCCAGCTACCCCCTGCCGGGTTGATTCAGCAAGTGGCGGCGGACCTGACGTTGCCTGGCCGGTTCCAGCAACTGGGTTCCGGGCCCCGGATCATTCTTGATGTCGCGCATAATCCCGATGCGGCAGCCTATTTGCTGCAGCGACTTGAACGGACTGTCATTGCAGGGCAGCTGCGTGCTGTAGCAGGCATGTATGCAGACAAGGAAGTGAGCCTGGTGCTGAATATTCTCAACCCTTTGGTGTCAGCCTTCTACTTTTCGGCTGTTGATGAAGTCCGGGCAGCACCCGCAGACAGCCTGCTGAATGCCCTTCCTGCCGAAAAGCGGTCTGTGAGTCAGGTTTATGATAAAGTATCGCAGGCACTGGCAGCGGCTATCAGAGACAGTCAGCCCGAAGACGTTGTAGTCGTATTCGGTTCGTTTCCTGTCGTTGGCAATGCGCTGGATTATCTGGAGTCGCCGGAACAATCAGAGATTATCATCTAGGTGGATGCACGGCTCAAACAACGCGTGGTAGGGGCAATTGTTCTGACAACCCTTGCCATCATTATTTTACCGATGTTGCTTGATGGTACAGCAGACGACCGTGCCCGTGTGATAGCCAATATTCCTGACCCCCCTGTGATAGATCTGGAATCTATGTCGGTGGATGATATCGAACGCAACATGCGCATCATGGAACAGGCCAGTAGCCAGCAATTGCCGGCGATGGTGCCAGACACCACCCCCTATGAAGAAGCACCGGCTGAAGAATTCGGCCTGGACAAGAATGCTCTGCCCGTGAGCTGGAGCTTACAACTGGCCAGTTTTCAGAATCCTCAGAATGCACTTAAACTGCGGGAGGAACTGCGGGAAGCAGCGTATCGCAGCTATATCCTTCAGGCTCATACTGACAATGGTGAAACTTACCGGGTGTATGTTGGCCCGATGGTTCAGCGTGCAAAACTTGAAGAGATTGCAATGACACTTAAATCCAGCATGAACCTGGATGGTCAGATTGTTCGCTACAAACTTGAAGATGACAAAGGGCAACTGGGCGGCTAAATGGAGCAGATAGCAACGGTTGACTGGGTCATCATCGGAGTCGTACTGATTTCTACAGCAATCAGTATTGTCCGTGGTTTCGTTAAGGAAGCGCTGTCGCTGGTGACGCTGGTAGTCGCGATATTCGTTTCCCGCATGTTTGGTGCCCAGGCATCGTCCTTACTGGTTGGACTGATTGATGTGCCGTCGCTGCGGTTAGTTGCGGCTTATGCGATGTTGTTTTTTGCCACTATGATTACTGGTGGAATCGTGAACTACCTGATTGTTCAGGTCGTGCGCATGGCAGGCCTGTCTGGAACAGACCGGGTGTTTGGTATGGTTTTTGGTTTTGCAAGAGGCGCATTGGTAGTGATCATCGCGGTCGCGCTGATGAGTCGCTTGCCGTTCAGCGAAGATCCCTGGTGGCAGGCATCGATGCTGATTCCTCATATTCAGGTTTCAGCAGACTGGCTTCAGGTCATTGTCATGGAAAACGTCGATGAGATTACCGGGTCGGTCAAAGACCAGGTAATGGAAAGTTCTGAATCAATCTAACTCGGGGATAGTGATATGTGCGGCATAGTGGGAATGGTTGGAAGAAATGAGGTTGCCTACGATCTCTATGATGCGCTCACAGTCCTGCAGCACAGAGGTCAGGATGCTGCGGGAATCGTCACCTGTCATGGCGATAAGCTTAATCTGCGGAAGAGTAACGGGCTGGTTAAGGATGTCTTCAGCCAGGACCATATGAACCGGCTGCGGGGAAATATGGGTATTGCCCATGTACGCTACCCGACTGCTGGCACCTCGAGTTCTGCTGAAGCCCAGCCGATGTATGTGAACTCACCGTTTGGTATCTGCCTTGCCCACAATGGCAATCTGACCAACGAAAATGAGCTGAATGAAGATCTGTTCCGTACAGACCGGCGACACATCAATACCAGTTCCGACTCAGAAGTTCTGCTGAACGTATTTGCACATGAACTGCAGAATGTGGCTGGCATCCGGCTGCAACCAGAGGATGTCTTCCGGGCCATCGAACGGGTGCATGAACGTGCGGTAGGTGCCTATGCCGTCGTGGTAATGATTATTGGTTACGGGATCGTAGGCTTCCGCGACCCCTATGGCATTCGTCCGGCCTGCTACGGCAAGCGCCAGACACCTCTTGGTAACGAATACATGATTGCCTCTGAGAGCGTAGCTTTGGATGTTCTCGGGTTCGAAATGATTGATGACATCAAGCCAGGTGAAGCGGTGTATATTCAGACTAATGGCAAAGTCCATCGCCAGCAATGCGCTGCTTCGCCTACCTATAGCCCCTGTATTTTTGAGCATGTTTATCTGGCGCGGCCTGATTCAGTGATCGATCAGATCTCGGTTTACAAATCTCGTCTGAAGATGGGTGAAAAGCTGGC